>NZ_JACJEO010000013.1:45682-139322 GCF_014164115.1 Pseudoalteromonas sp. SG45-2 | reverse complement strand
GAAAGTTGAAACGAAGAGAAAGACGGAAGGGAGAGATAAAGTTGATATGTCAGTGACGAATGAAGCGCACGATAAAGTACAAACGCCAGAAAAAACAGAAGAGCGCGCTAAAGTTGAAACACCAGTAGCCACTGAAGAGCCAGCTAAAGCTGAAACACCAGTAGCCACTGAAGAGCCTGCTAAAGCTGAAACACCAGTAGCCACTGAAGAGCCAGCTAAAGTTGAAACGCCAGTAGCAACTGAAGAGCCAGCTAAAGTTGAAACGCCAGTAGCAACTGAAAAGTCTGCTAAAGCTGAAACATCAGTAGTAACTGAAGAGCCTGCTAAAGTTGAAGCAAAAGTGAAAACTGAAAAATCAGCACCGCATGTTAAAACAGCGGTTACTCAAGGGTCAGCAAGTGCGCCAATGGCACAACCTACTCCTGTAGCTGATAGCGAAGTGAAACATACGTCTGTAGCAATGGCTCACGATAAACGTGAACTAGTTCCAGACAGTGGTTTACGTGCAGGTTCAATCAAACCTGCTGGTCGTGCAAGCTCTGCAATGACTAAAACAATGAGTGTTGATTAATAACTAACATTCATTAAAAAGCCCCGCTATTTAATAAATAGTGGGGCTTTTTTGTTTATATGATTTGAATAATTATTAAAGTTTCTTCACGCCCACAATAAGCGATTTATTCACAAAGAGGTTAAGAGACGCTGCGCTTTTAGAGGTAGTAAAAAGGCTAAGTCTTGTTAATAAAGCACGACTTGTGTTTTCTCATTTACTCCTCTTTCACTTCTCTATGTGAAATAAATCTTTAAGTGGTTTTATTAGCAAAGAAATTAAATAAACAGAAGCGTTGCTTCTCGCGTAATCAAGCTTCACTACTACAGCCGAAATTTAACACCGTGAATAAAATTAACCTGTAGACACACAACTTGTTGGCGTGACGGGCACAAAGCCCATAATAAGCGACTTATTCACAAAGAGGTTAAGAGACGCTGAGCTTTTAGAGGTAGTAAAAAGGCTAAGTCTTGTTAATAATGCACGACTTGTGTTTTCTCATTTACTTCTCTTTCTCTTCTCTTTGTGCAATAGATCTTTAAGTGGTTTTATTAGCAAAGAAATTAAATAAACAGAAGCGTTGCTTCTCGCGTAAGCAAGCTTCACTACTACAGCCGAAATTTAACACCGTGAATAAAATTAACCTGTAGACGCACAACTTGTTGGCGTGACGGGCACAAAGCCCGTAAAAAGTAATTTTTTCACAAAGAGGTTAAGAGATGCTGCGCTTTTAGAGGTAGTAATAAGGCTAAGCCTGTCAATAAAGCATGACTTGTGTTTTCTCATTTACTCCTCTTTCACTTCTCTATGTGAAATAAATCTTTAAGGTTTTTTTTCCGATGCAACGAATTTATATACCGATACAAAAAAGCGCGATATAAATACCGCGCTCTTAAATCAGCTTTTTACTTGTGAAATTTACTCGCTTTCACTTTCCATAAAACGTTGTAACTGATCTTTTAAGTTTGGTGGAATACCTTTAATTACAAGCGTGTCAGTTGCCTCGTTGTAAGTTACGCGCTCACCTAAGTGTTTACGTTCAAAGCTTACACTCACACCACCACCAAGACCTGAGAACTTAACCATGCTGGTTACGGTTTTCTTATCAACAGGAAAAGTTTCTTCTAAGTCATAGCTTTGTTCTTTACAAAAACTATCAAACGGGCTGTCATCGCCTTTTGTAAGCGTTGCAGATAGCTCGCTTACGCTGGCATCTTCACCAGTTGTCACACAGTCATTACAGTAGTCAAAAACTTGTTTACGTAAATCGTCTTTTTCTGATTTATCAAATTGTTGCTCAGATAAATAATCCTCTACTGCGCTAAGCATTACTTGGCTTTGCTGTTTTGAATCAATACCCTCTTCACAACCTAAAAAGTCTAAGAAAAAGTCAGCAACTTTACGTCCAGCTCGCCCTTTGATAAATGAAATATAACGGTTGTCGTCAGCTTGTGTATCCCACGCTGTTAAATCGATACGAGCAGCAAGTTGCATGCGTGATATGTCTAAATGACGAGAAGCGGCTAAATCAAGCTCTGAGGTCATAGAATAATGCTCTTTGATGTTAATCATCGCAATTAGCATGTAATCAGTTGCAACGTACTGGTAATGACAAAATACTAAATAGCCTGTTTCACTAAATGCATATTTATCAAGCTCTTCTTTTAAAACCGTTGAGGCTTGCTCGGTCATATGCCAAAAGCCTAACTCATCGTTACGGTAACTTTGCATTGCAGATGCTACAACACTGTTTTTGTCACCACTGAAAGCACAATAACCTTTACCAGGTTTACCATTGTATGCATGATGTAATTGTTCGATAAAAACAGCTACTTTATCGTTAATTACCATCTCATCATTTCGAAGGTGAATTTGCGTATCGTCGTCTTTTTTGTCTACATAGTGAACGACTAATTTTTTAACGTCTGTTGTCATCTTTGTTTTTCACGCCTCTAGTGTTAAAATACGAGAATATAACTATTTTATTGAACCAACTAATGCCAATCTTATCAAAATACTCTAATGAAGAAGTAGAACAAATCGTCGATCAGCTTATTGATGTGCTAACTAAACACAATGCGCCGGTTGATTTAAGTCTTATGTGTTTAGGAAATTCTATCACGCATATCTTAAAAGAGCATGTACCAACAGGGAAAAGACAAGCTGTAACCGAGAACTTTGCAAAAGCGCTCGCGCAGTCGGTTAAATAAAATTTATGAATTTATCGCAGCACAATCAATTTTCATCAAAAGCGAGTCAGCTGCTAAGTTGGGGGCATTGGTTTACCTTTGCCAATATCGGCTTAGCCCTACTTATTAGCTTAAGCTATTTATTTGCAGACTCGCCACCTACAAGCTTTTTAGGCATTACTTATATGCTAGTTACTTGGCTAAGCCACACTAGTTTTATAGCCTTTTTAGCGTTTGTGCTGACGGTATTTCCGCTTAGTTTAATATTCCCATACCCACGACACATTCGTGGCATGGCCGCTGTTATAGCCACTGTAGGCGCATCATTGCTTACTCTTGATGCTTATGTGTATGTTAATTTAGGTTATCACCTAAGTATATCTGCCTTACCTGAAATAATTTCATTGTTGTGGCATCGTTTAACAAGCTCTCCTGCTTTAACAACCATTTTAGCCAGTGGTATTGTTGTTGTTATTTTAGGCTTTCAGCTACTTGTTAGTAATTACACATGGCACCACCTAGAGCGTTTAAAGCAATATAAATTTGCACGTTACGCAATTTCTTTTTTAATCGTGTGTTTTTCGCTTAGCCACAGTATTCATATTTGGGCTGACGCCAATTTAAACTTTGACGTAACAAAACAAGATAATGTTTTGCCACTTTCATACCCTACTACTGCTAAAAGCTTGTTAGCTAAAAATGATCTGCTAGATATAGAAAGCTACGAGCAAGCACACAACGTAAAAATTAATAACCAAAATATTAGTTATCAAATGCCAAGCCCGCTTGAAAAATGCGAGGACTACACACAAGCTAATGTAGATATATTTGTATTTGAAACTCAACAACAACTCGAAAAATTTGTTGCCGAGAATAAAAACATGCACAAAACAGAGCAGTTTTTACAGCCAACAAATCATGACGATACGTTATTTAGCTTAGTGTATGGTTTACCCGCTTTTTATAAAGCAGCAATTTTAACCGAGCAGACACTCCCAGTTTGGCAAAGTCAGCGCCGTAGCATTGAAGTAACTGGCATTGAAGAACTAAGCTTTATTAATGATCAAGCACATAGCTCTAGTGCTATTCGAGTAATTAAAGCGAGTGATACCCCTACTGTTCGAGATGATGAAACACAGGTTTTTGCTTTTAGTCTTGCCAATAACAAGCAAGAAGTAGTAACCACCTCAACTTTATACAGCTCTGACAAACGTATTTCTAAAGTAGATGGGCTAATACAACCTAGCGATTTAATTGCAACAAGCGTTGGGCAATATTTAAATTGCAAAGCTATTGCCAAGCAAACAATGCTAGGCGTTAATCTATACAAGAAAAAAGACGATATGGGCGTGAACTACTCTCAGGGTGTTGTTATAGCCTATAAAAAAGATAGGATTACCTTAATAGATTCAGATGGTAACTTTAAAAACATTTCCGCCGCTGAAGGTTTTTCTATTGAACAAGGTTTAGATATACCATTTTTAGTACAGAGTATTAAAAAGCTCAAAACCTTTACCCAATAACAGTTATCCTAACCTAGCTTGATATACCACCAAGCTAGGTTATAGTTTTATATTGTTGTTAGATATAAAAACCAAGGATGACATGTATGTTTAAAACTTCTCGTTATATTCTCCATTCTAGCTTTTTACTTATCAGTTTTTTTAGCTTTAGCGATACCACTTACTACAAATGTGTAACAGAAAAAGGCACTGTCTTTTCTCAACTCCCCTGTGACGACGAAGCAACGACTTATAAAGTTAACACAACGGGTAATCAGTATTCTGGTCCTAAGGTTGACTACACTAAACAACTAAACGAACTTGAGCGTGAAAGGCTTCTATCTGGCTTACAGGCAGAGCTTCGCAGTAATAACCATAAACTAACAATACTTGATCGTAATAAAGAGCGTGCTGAATACAAACAACAAGAGCGGTTAAATCATATCTTAGCCATTGATGATAAAAAGCGTATTACTAAAGACATTACTAAAAAACTAAAAATAATTAATAAAACATATAAGAAAAACGTATCGGCTGTGACTAAACAAATTAAAATTCTCGAAAAAAAGATAGCTCAATTCCAATAAGTTACTCTTAGTTAGTAAGTAACATTTATCTTGGTTTTAAACTTAAAATAACATACCCTTAACACAATAGAGTATAAACTCTAGGGACTTTTAAGGAGTGCAAATGCAACCTCGCCATATTGCTGAATTAATTTTAACGGGTTTTAAAAGGCACTATCAGTTATTTCAAAAAACAACAGCCAAAGCCCCTCTTGCCTTCGCAAAAAAAGATTGGCAAGCAATTAATGATATCAGCCGTTTGCGTATCAGCTATTATGATGATCGTGTTAACGAAACCACGCAAGCGCTAAAAAAAGAAACCCCAACCGAACAACTCGATGAAAGCCTATGGCTTGAAGTTAAAAAGGTATATCAGCATTTTTTATGTTTTCATCCCCAAGCAGAGCTCGCAGAAACTTTTTATAACTCTGTATTTTGCCGGCTGTACCATAGGCGCTATTTTCATAATGACTTTATATTTGTAGAAGCAACCTTAAAAGATGCTCCTTCAGTGCCTGTAGAAGCAGAATATAGAACTTACTTTCCTGTAGTTGATGGCCTCAAACCAACAATAAAACGCATTATTAATCATTTTGATTTTAAAGCCCCATTTGTAAATTTAGAGCGTGATATCCGCCTCCTTGTTAAAGCTTTTTATAAACAAGCCCCCGATACACATCACCAACCTTGGCAAATGCGCTTTGATATTTTACACACACCTTTTTATCGTAATAAAGCAGCCTATATTGTTGGTCGTGTTGTTTCAAAAAGTGGGGTTCAGCCCTTTATAATCGCTGTATTACACGATGAAGATAACGGATTATATTTAGATGCACTTTTAACTAAGTCATCTCAAATGCGTGTTATTTTTGGCTTTGCCCGCGCCTACTTTATGGTAGAGACTCACGCACCTTCAGCACTTGTCCGGTTTTTAAATCAACTTATGCCAAACAAAACACTTGCTGAGCTCTATAATGCAGTGGGTTTTCATAAACAGGGGAAAACTGAGTTTTACCGAGAGTTTTTAAATCACTTATCTCACTCTAGTGATGAGTTTACAATTGCACCGGGGACTCCCGGTATGGTGATGATGGTATTTACCCTCCCCTCATTTGGCTATGTTTTTAAAGTAATAAAAGACAAATTTGGTGAGAGTAAACCCTTTGGCCGTGATACCGTATTAAAGCGCTATCAACTGGTAAAAAACCATGATCGCGTTGGCAGAATGGCCGATACCATAGAGTATTCTAACGTCGTATTTCCTTTAGCGCGTTTTGATAGTAATTTACTTGCGCAATTACATAAAACAATTGGCTCATCAATGATAATTGAGGGCGATTGGTTGATTATCAAGCATTTGTATATTGAACGGCGCATGACACCTCTTAACTTGTTTTTAGAAAATGCTGATGAAGAAAGTGTCGCCGACGCAATTGAAGAATATGGGCAAGCCCTAAAAGAAATGATTGCGGTTAATATATTCCCTGGTGATATGCTCTTAAAAAACTTTGGTGTAAGTAAGCACAAACGTATTATTTTTTACGATTACGATGAAGTTCAATATCTAACCGATATGAACTTTAGAACATTACCAAAAGCAAAGAGCTATGACGACTATTTAATGGATGAACAAAGTTACTCTGTTGCACCACAGGACGTATTTCCTGAGCAACTTTGTACATTTGTAATGCCAAACCCTATGTATAAAAAGTTTTTACTCAGCACTCACCCAGAGCTTATAGATGTTAGCTTTTGGAAGCAGGCACAACAAAATATAAAAAATGGTCAGGTAAGTCATATTTACCCATACCCGGCAGCACAGCGCTTTATTCACCACTGGTAAGCGCTAAAGGACACACACAATGAATATAAGCAAAATAGATTTAAATTTACTCGTTTACCTCGATACATTGCTGCGAGAATGCAACGTAACACGCGCTGCTAATCAATTGAGTATAACGCAACCTGCAATGAGTAATGGCCTTAAACGTCTTCGTAACTTATTTAACGACCCTATTTTAGTTCGTACCAGCGATGGTATGGTACCTACCGAGCGTGCTTTGGAGTTACAACCCGTTATTCGTGGCATTTTAATGACCCTTGAAGAAACTCTAGCTCCTAATCGAGAATTTGAGGCAAGCCAAAGTAAGCGTGTGTTTAGAATAATGGCCAGTGATTACGCTGCAAGTACATTAGCACCAAAGCTTTTAAGTAAATTGCACGAAGAAGCCCCCGATACTACTTTAGATATACTCACACCAAGTGATGTCACCTTTCATGATGTAGAAAACGGTAAAGTAGATATGGCAATCAACCGTTTTGAAAACTTACCGCAGTCTTTTCATCATAAACGTATTTGGAAAGATAGTTTTTGCTGCTTAGTAAAAGCCGATAATCCTATAATTGAAAACTTTAGCCTCGACAGCTATTTAAAAGCGCGCCATATATGGGTGAGTAAAACAGGTTTTGGTGTAGGTGTAGGCATGGACCCTAAAGATGTTCAAAAACTTGGCTGGGTTGACGAAGCACTTGCTCACTTTGGTAAGCATCGTAATATTGCCACTTTTACGCGTAACTACCATGTAGCAATTCATTTAGCTAAAGAGAAAAATTTGATTGCGACCCTTCCTTCAAAAGCCGCAAATATATATTTAGATGATCCGGGGCTTAAAATTTTAGAGCCACCATTTCCAATTCCTCCTTTTGAGCTTGATATGATTTGGAGCCCACTGCTGCATCGCGATGCGAGTCACATTTGGTTACGTCAAAAAGTAGCTGAAGTAGCTGAAGAGCTAAAATAACTTTATTACACAATATAATGTAAAAATTGCTAGGTTAATTTTTTGCCTGTTAACTTAGCACCCTGCTGAGATGAAATTAAACCAATAAAATCAAATAACTACATAACCATTGAAACGTGGAACATACATTGCTTTTATTAAATTGAACTATACATTCATTTAATTAAAGAGGTCATTATGAACACCCATCAAGGATCAGAAGTAAATCATATTACTGACATCATTCAAGTTATGAACAGCGGCATCGATTTTTATCAAAAAGCACAGGAAAAAGTTGAAGACCCTGCTATTGGTGCACTTTTTCAGCGTATGATAGATGCCCGAAAAGTGAGTGTTGAGCGCTTGCAGCCATATGCAATTAATGAAAAAGGCGAACGCGAAGATGGCTCATCTTTCGCAGTTGAAGCACGACGTGCGTACACAGCCCTATTGACTACTTTCACCTCACACAACGACAGCACGTATGTAAAAGAGCTTGAAGAGGTAGAAGATAAAACCCTTGAAGAAATTAAAGCAGCAATGGATAAACCGCAACCAGCTGACTGCGAAGCTGCACTGGCTAAAACATTATTAACAATGCAAAGCTGCCATGCAGAAATGAGCCGTATGCAAAAGCATTAAGCTTACATAGCGCATAACTAGAACCCAGCCTCGAGCTGGGTTTTTTATTACCTCTAATACCAACCTACATAGTTTTTTAAGCAATTTAACAAATTGAATTACATTATAACGATGCTAAATAGACCCATTTTTAAGCAGAACGGTATAAACACCACCTTATTTCGCCACATTTTAAATACATAATTAGTACAAATATTTAATGTTATTAGAATATTTATTTAACCACGCTTTATTTTTGCTGTGCTAATTTTGTTAATAGGTACCTAAAACCTTGCTGTGGCGCCGCAGCATTTAATTAAAAATAAGGTCCAATATGAAAAAACTAACCAAACTACAAAATAATGCTGATGTAGATATGACCCCGATGTTAGACATAGTGTTCATATTACTAATTTTCTTTATTGTAACTACATCTTTTGTAAAACCTGTGGCTATTGAATTAAACCGACCACTCGACAGCCCTCAAATAGATAAGCCTGTTAAAAATGCTTTATTTAAAATTGATGAAAGTAACGGAGTATATTTTTCTGAGAGGTTAATTGATTTAGAGCAAGTTGCGACTAATTTAGCTATGTTCGCGGCTGAATATGAAATAAGTTCGGTACTTATAACCGCAGACGAAAACAGTACACATAATACTTTAATGAATGTCATGAATAATATTAAGCAATACGATGATTATCCAATAAGTTTGATTTCTAAATAAAATCAGCCCAAGCTAAAACCAAAAAAAGGGCCTTACGGCCCTTTGAGTTAAATAACAAAAGGGAGGTTATTAATTAAAAACGGTATTCTGCACCTACGTAGTAGTAAGCACCGTTAAAACCAAACGGAGCCGAACGACGTGAGTAGTCAAACACACCTGAGCTGCTAATTACGGTATTACCATTAGCATCTACAATAGTACCTGAGCGAGAGTTACCTATTTCATTTTTATCTGGGTAAACATCGAACAAGTTATTTGCACCAATATTTACTGATAAGTCTTCAGTAACGAAGTAGTTAACTTTAACGTCAGTTAAAATTTCTGCACCATACGTTTGACGACCACCATCTTCTACTGTGTATTCACCAAAACGATTAAGTGAGAGGTTAACAGTCCAATCATCACGTTGATAAAGCGCACTTAAGTTAATACGGTCCTCTGGTTGCCACTCTTCTATAATAGAGATGTCTTCAGCTGAGAATATATCTTCTACTTTTACTGTCTCAAGGCTTGAGCCAGCAGGAGAGAACAACGATACAACATCTGTTTTGGTAAAGTTAGCTGCAAGTGTAAAATCAAGTGTGCCGCCTAAACCTTCAGTGTTCCACGTTGCTACAAAATCAACACCACGTGTTTCTGTATCAGCACCATTTAAGAAAAACTGCCCTACGCCAGCACCTGCACTATTTAGTGCTGCATCAAGGCTTGTAGATAACCCTTTACCTAAGCGATCACTAATTACAATACGGTCGTCAATATCAATCGAGTAGTAATCAACGGTTACATTAATATTATCGGTAACGTTATACACAATACCTAAACTACGGTTTTGTGATTTTTCTTCTTTAAGTTTAGGAATACCTAAACTTTGCGCAAGTGTTGAATCATTTCTAAATGTACCAACTTCTTCTGCAACTAAATTCCCATTAGTATCAACAACAAATTGTGTGCTTACGTTATTAAAGTAAAGCTGCTGCATTGAAGGCGCTCTAAATCCTGAGCTTAATGCACCACGTAATGAAATATCGTCGGTAATAGACCAGTTACCAGCAAGTTTAAAGTTTACTGTATCGCCAAAACCTTTGTAGTTATCGTAGCGAAGTGCTCCAGATAAAATCACATCTTCAATTACATAAGATTCTGCATCTACGTAAAATGAAATTACATCACGTGACTCATCCACTGAAGACGCAGGTGATGAACCACCAAAACCTTGTGAACCACCCGATGCATCTTCAGAGCCAACACCGCCACTTAAACCGCTGTAAATACTTACACCATTTAATGTGTCGTAATCGCGGTACGCATATTCATTACCTTCTAAAATACGGTATTCATCAGTACGTATTTCAGCACCCATCGCTAACGAATAATCATCAAAGTTTTGCGTAAAATCAATATTGATTGTTTGCAGTGATAATTCCATACCGTAAGCGTACGCTTCACGTGGAATAGTTGTACGAATATCAGCTGCACTTAAACCTTGGTCATAACGTAAAAAGTTAGCGTATGAGGCATTGATAGTGTCACTTGTAGTGTAATCAATGCTGTTCTCACCATAGGTGTAAGATAAATCAAGGCTTGCATCGTTATCAAATTCAGTTTTATAACCAAAGTTGTACGAGATATCATCGATAGTTGTGTTGATTTTTGGTAAGAAACCTAGCGGAATCGTCGCATCGTTATCTTGTAGTACTGGGTTACCGCCTGCATTTGCATTATGACGGAAAAATGCAGCCGACTCATTTTCGCGTGTTGAGTAAGTAATAAAGCCGTAAAGCTCACCATCACCTAACTCGTAACCGGTATTAATTGTTAAACCAAACTGCTGAGAATCAGCATCACCAATTCTAAAGGTATCACGATCGGCTGTCAGCTCACGCGGATCACCAGCAAGTAAAGTGCCGTCACTTAGTTCTGTACAACCATAAAACTGACAAGAGCCATGTAAACCGGCACGGTTAGTCGGTGCACGGTCACGGTAATTAATAGTTGTATTTAAATAACCGTCATCACCTAGCGCAAAGCCTTTATTAAAATCAAGGTTAATGGTTTCGCCATCGCCTTCAGAATATTGACCGTAGTTAATAGCCGCTTTGCCACCTTCGCTACCATCTTTGAGCACAATATTAATAACACCAGCAATGGCATCAGAACCATACTGAGCAGCAGCGCCATCACGTAATACTTCAATGCGTTTAATTGCAGAAGCTGGAATTGCATTCATGTCAGTACCTGCGGTACCACGCCCAACAGAGCCATTAATATGAATAATACTTGCTTGATGACGACGTTTGCCGTTAATTAACACCAATGTTTGATCGGGACCTAAACCGCGAAGTGTCGCAGGTCTTAAAGCATCTGTACCATCACTAATTGCAGAGCTTGAAAAGTTAAATGAAGGGGCGATAGACTGTAGCATACGACCAACTTCTGTTTGGCCCGTATTTTCAAGCGCTTCTGCACTTAGGATATCTACTGGAACGGGTAAATCTTCAACTGAACGTCCTGCTACACGGCTACCGACAATAGCAATTTTTTCAATTTTTTCTTGAGCGACTTCTTCTGCTGCGTTTACACCTTGCGAATTTACTGCAAGTAAAGCTGGTAATACTGCTGCACTGACCGCTGAAAGCTTCATCATGTTGTTATCATTCCTGTTGATTTGTTTGAGTTTTATACTCAGTAAACCATTTTGATCAACAACCGCATCGAGCTCAGTCCCACCTAATAATGCCTCTAGAGCATCTAGCTGAGTGTAAAATCCATAAACTGAATTTGCGTCATACTGCTTTGCCAACTCATAAGAAAACACCACGGTTTGCTCTGTTTGTTTAGCATATTCAATTAAGGCTTTGTCTGCTCGCTGCGCTTTTATATCAAATTGCACCATTTGCCCAGTGGTTTGTGTTGCTGCTTGTACACTTAAACTAAAAATAGCCGGTGCAAGCACACTAAATCCACTCAATAAATGCGTTTGGTTACTGCGCAACTTATATAAACAGCTGACAAACAAAAATCCTCTATGGGCTTGTTTCTTTTTTTTAATGTTTTTTTTACGTTCAATCTTTATTGATGTAACTTTACCTAACATTAGTTTGATTTGCATAACGTCTACTTATGATTCTGTATGGTGTTTTAGCGTTACTACATGCTCACCTAAACGCTCATGATCAATCGAAAAGTTAGTTTGTAAACTTTCTAGTAAACCTTCAACGTCACCGGCTTTAAATACCCCAGCCACTTTAATACTGGCAAGCTCAGCTGATGAAAGCTCAAAACGTGTGGCTGTATAGCGGCTTACTTCATTTAAAGCATCGCTTAGCTCTTCTCCATTAAAAATAAGCATCCCGTTTTGCCATGCCAAATCGCGTTGTACGTCGTTCATTGAAAGCTGCGTAATTGGTTTTGTAACACTTTGCTCAATAACTGCTTTTTCGCCTGAGGTAACAATATTGGCATTAATTTGACGAATTTTTTTCGTGCTATTATCTGCAAGTTGATAATCTTTAAAGTCATTTGCATCAACCGCTACACTTGGATCAGTGATCATCACTTTGCCTTCAGTAACCACCAGTTCTAAATCTGATGAAGTATTGCGTTGTACATTAAATACCGTGCCTAACGCGGTAAAACTTTTATCACCAGCCATAACACTAAACGGACGCGTGGCATCTTTTGCTACATTAAAGCGACCTTCCCCACGACTAAGTAATAACTGTCTGCGACCTTTGCTATAAGCAACTTCTAGTAAGCTATTAGTATTAAGCTGCACTATGGTGCCGTCTGGCAATACATACGTTGCTTGCTCGCCTACTTTTGTTTTGTAAATTTTAGTGTAATTAACTTTAGCAAGCTCTTGGTTGTAGCCATTTTCTAAGTTAATTAATAAGTAGCTGCATACCATTAACGCTGCAAACAAACTCGCTGCAATTGAGTAAGAAAACATCCACTTGTTTTTTGATGTTTTAGTATTGTTGCGCTGAGGAAATAAATGACTTAATTCGTTTAATACTGAAAGCTCATCCCAAAGCTGAGCAAGCTCGTATATAGAGTCTTGATGTGCAGTGCTTTGCATCATCCATAATTTAAATTGCTCTTTTTCATCATCAGTTAAACCACGATCAATCGCGCTTATCCAATCACATGACTTTTCTAAGATTAAATCTTTTGAATTAAATTGATGAACATTACTCATTCTGCGACCCTCTTAACTGATATAGGATGTGCTTGAGCTTTAAGGTTCGTTTGAGGGCTTTGCTCATGTTCACGCATGTATAACATGGTTTGTAACAATCCTTTGGCAATGTGTTTTTCAACAGTGCTTTGGCTTAACTGCATTTGGTCTGCTATCTCTTTTTGGCTCATACCGTAAACTTTTTTTAATATAAAGCATTTACGAATCGATGAGCTTAGTTGCTCAGTAGCTCTACAAAAAAGTAAAAAACGCTCTTTAGATGTGTATTCGTCTTCGAGCTTCATTGATTTGAGTAATACGGGCAATTCGTTATCGTTTTCTAACGAATCATTAAATTTATTGTCCCACTTAGCTATATGGTTGAGTGCTAGATGTTTTGCTGTTTTTAGCATATAACTGCGGGTAAACTGGATGTCTTGTTTTAAATCAGCTTCATAGCTTTTTACAAAAGTTTCTTGCACAATATCTTCTACATCGTCGGGTTGAACAATGCGCGATACAAAACGTTTGAGCTGTTTAGAAATATCAACAAATGTTGACGTGAACTTTACTTTTTTCGTCATCCTTAACATCCACCTGTTGTTATTTTTATTATTAGGGCGTGTTGGCCTTTCGTGGTTGAATTTGCAGCAGTACGTTTGGTATTTAGGCAAGGCAGAGCCTATGTAGTGTGGTTATTCCCCATAAATAGGTGATAACGCAGCATAAATACCATACATGCGCTGCCCTTTGGGTTCAATCCACAAAGGTTAACACGCCCCAATAGATTACGAGTTTTTGACATAAAAACAAGCTCAAATGTTAATTCTGGGTTATTTAAATGCATAGGAAGATAAATGAGTAAACTTTTAGATTATATACGACTTAGTTTCTTTGCATTCGGTTTACTACTTGGAGTGCAAATTCCTGCATTTGTAAGCGATTTTGGCCAAGCACTATCAGCCCAATTAATTGAAGCTAATAATGCCGTTGCGCCTTTTAAAAGCGATGCAGCTAAGTATTTCAATAATGATTTAAATAAGCTAATAAAACACTATCAAAATATTGATGATGAAATTGTGAACAAAGGGGCAAGTAATATCAATACTCTTTACGAGCGACAGCAAGATTTACAGATAGCCGTAAATAGGTTTGAGAAATCTCCGTATATATTTACTATGATCAGTGGCATGAGCGATATAAAGCAACAAGTATGGCAACGCTTTGAAGGTCAAATCATTTTGAAAAAAGACTCTATTATAGCCGCCATTGTTGCAGCCATAATTGTTGCCTTTCTTGCAGAGCTTACTGGTTATTTGTTTTTAACTGGAGTAAAACGCTCATTTAAACGCTTATTCGCAGCTCAAAAATAGTGATTTCATAAAATCATAAAATACATCGGTTTTGCGGGTTGTTAAACTATTTTGCGGACGTAAAAACCAAACCGGTGCATCATCTTGTGCCATTACCCCTGGCATAACTTCAACCAAAATACCGTTTTTAAGATCTTCATTAATCGCTATTTTTGATTTAATAGCAATACCATGGCCTGCAATAGCAGCTTGTGTCATATTATCGGAGTTTGAAATAGTAAAACGAGTTTTAGCATTAAAGGTATGTATTTTTTTGTGTTCGTCAAAAAGCTTTAACTGGCGTTGCCACGGCAGGCAAACCCAATAATGCTCACTCAATTGCGTTAAATTTTCTGGCATGCCGTACTTTTCTATATAGCTAGGGGCTGCACACAGTATGCGACTATTGTTTACTATTTTTCGCGATAGTAAACCGGAATCATTTAATTTTCCCACCCTAATTGCAACATCTTGCGCGTCATCAACTACATTTACAAAATGATCCGTTATTAAAAAATCAAGCTTTAGTTCAGGGTAAGCTTGCTCAAACTCATTGAGTTTAGGCATTACGTATTTTGAAAAAACCCAAGGCGGCATGGTCACGCGTAGTAAACCACTCACCGATGAGCTGCGCGCGCCAATACTATGTTCAGCATCGTGAAGGGCTTCTATTATAGCCCCCACACGCGTATAAAATATTTCACCTGCGGGAGATAACCGTACTCGCCTGCTATCTCTAAAAACAAGTACTGTAGCAAGCTCACGCTCTAGTTTACTTAAGCGATGGCTCACCGTTGCAGGCGATAAACGCTGCTCGCGGGCAGCAGCAAGTACGCCCTTGTTTTCAACTACAGCTATAAATGTTTCTAGGTCGCTTAAATTATACATAAAGATGCCATTGTGCACTTTTCAATGTTTAATATTTTCGAATGAAGCTTTCAGTATTGCAATGTTTATTTAAATATCTAAAACACTATAATTGCAAATAGTCTAATTATTGAGGTTCAATCATGAGTTTAAAAGCGCAAATAGATGCCTATAACGTACAAAAAGATGCCAAATTGCCAGCTGACGTTTTGGCACTAATGAACACTACAAACGAAGAGCTAATTGCACAGCATATAAAAGACAATGCATTGCAAATTGGTCAAAAAGTAGAAAACTTTAGCTTAGCCAACCATAACGGCGAAAACATTGAGCTTGCAGATTTATTAAAAAAAGGCCCGGTAATTATTAGCTTTTACCGTGGTGGCTGGTGCCCATATTGTAATTTAGAACTAAAAGCACTTAACGACTACTTACCACAATTTAAAACTCAAAGTGCTCAGTTAGTCGCAATATCACCACAACTACCTGATGAAACTCTCTCAACTGCACAAAAAAACGACCTTGAATTTGACGTGCTTTGCGATGTGAGCAATAAAGTAGCTGAGCAATTTGGTTTATTGTTTACACTTGATGAGCGTATTCAAGCGTTATATACACAATTTGGTATTGATTTTGAACACTACTACGGCGATAAAAGCTTTAAATTACCGCTACCGGCCACCTATGTGATAAACCAAGAAGGTGTTATTACATACGCATTTTTAAGCGAAGATTACACCCTACGCGCAGAACCTATTGATGTTATGACAGCACTTGAATCGGAGAATAATTAATGTCTATTTTAAAATCGTTAAAAACACTTACTCTTTCACTATTTATGGGCACAAGCCTTGTATCTGGTTATGCAGTCGCTGATGAACCAAAAGAACAAGCAAAACCTAAAGTGCTTATTTTTGATGTAAACGAAACCCTACTTGATTTAACGTCAATGCGTACCTCTATTGGTAAAGCGCTAGGCGGACGTGAAGATTTATTACCACTGTGGTTTTCAACTATGCTGCATCATTCATTAGTAGATACAGTAAGCGGTAGTTACCACGACTTTGGGCAAATCGGTGTGGCATCACTCCTTATGGTTGCTCAAAACAACAACATTGATATTACAAGTGAACAAGCTAAAACAGCTATTGTTACGCCTCTTTTAACGCTTCCTCCACACAGCGATGTTAAAGAAGGACTGGCAAAACTCAAAGCACAGGGCTATAAGTTAGTAAGCCTTACAAATTCTTCAAACAAAGGTGTAAAGGCACAATTTGAAAGCGCTGGTTTAATGTCTTACTTTGATGCGCGTTACAGCATTGAAGATATTAAAATTTACAAACCAGACTTACGTGCGTATGAGTGGGTACTTAAAAAGCTAAACGTAGCACCAAATGAAGCAATGATGGTTGCAGCCCATGGCTGGGATGTTGCTGGTGCAAAAGAAGCAGGCTTACAAACCACTTTTATAGCACGCCCAGGTAAAGCACTTTACCCATTAGCTAAAAAACCAGATCACGTTGTGAAAGATTTACATGAATTAGCCGATCTACTTAAATAAGTACACGCTGATGAATCAATACCCAAGCGGCCAATGTTAGGATGACATTGGCCGCTTTTTTATAACTAACCCTAAATATGTCTTAGTGTATTTATTATCATAATTAGTATGTTAAAAATTGAATGTAAACAAAGCATTTAGCCCGCTATGCGTTATTTTATCTGCTAGCAATTTAGTACTCACAACGCTACTATTAAATAAATACGTGGTGGAGAACATAATGAATAGTGAAAGATTAGGTGAGTTTGAGCAGTACTTTCAAATTAATGAAAGTATAAGAGTAAATTTATTTCCCGTATCAAACGGACAAGTTCCTAAATCGCAGCTTGAGCTTGAAGACGACATTCCCCCACTATTTAGATTAGCAAATGAAGTAAGTGAGCTTGAGCAAAGCTCGTTACGCCCACTGCGTAACTTAGGCGATATAGCACAAGAGCTAGCTACTTTTTTACAAGCGCAGTCACGTAAAATAGATTTAATAATGAGCCATATTTTGGCCTCAGAACAAGCCCAAGATAACGCAATACAATGTGATAGCTACGGCGGTGGCGGTATTCGTTTTACATCACCCGAAGTACACTCAATTGGCCAAGCATTTAGAACCAAACTGTTTTTGCACCACGAGGCCTCTGCGGTTTATTGTTACACCGAAGTTGTGGCAGTAGAAAAACAAGATAGCGAACACTACCAATACACTATGCTCTTTACCGCAATTAGAACCACTGACCAAGAACTTATTGTTAGAGCGAGTTTACATGCTCAAACCCGCCAACTTAAAAAACGTCAAGAACTTGATCAAAACCAAGGCGACCTAAACAGTGATAATTAGCTGACATCTTTATGTAAAATGCTAAACTAGCGCTATCTTAATTAGTATATAAAATTCATGAACTTTAGACTTTTACCAGAATGGGCCGAGCAAGACGCTGTTATGCTTACATGGCCTCACAAAGACACCGATTGGGCCGACAACTTAGCGCGTGTAGAACCTGTATATATTGAACTTGCTAAACACATAACAACGCAGCAACAGCTTGTTATTGTGGCGCATAACAGTGCCTTAAAAGTGCATATTACAGCATTACTAAATAGTGCTAACGTCTCTCTTAATCGTGTTCATTTTGTAGTAACGCCTACTAACGATACATGGGCGCGCGATCATGGTCCGCTTACTTGCGCCGCTATTGATTCACCAAAGCAATTAAAAATATATGATTTTACTTTTAATGGTTGGGGCAATAAGTTTGAAAGCGCATTAGACAATCAAATTAATCGTACTTTGGTAAAAGAGCTAAGTAGCACAAACAACCAATATCAAACGCTTGATATGGTACTTGAAGGTGGCGGTATTGAAATAAACGAGCACGGTGTGTTGCTAACAACCAGCGAATGTTTGCTTAATAAAAACCGTAACCCTGATTTAAACCCAAATGATATTGAAGCACTTTTGAAAGAGCACTTAGGCGCGACGAGTTTTTTATGGGTTGAACATGGCTATTTAGCGGGCGATGACACCGACAGCCACATTGATACCTTAGTGCGTTTTGCACCAAATAATACCCTTGTATATGTGCAGTGTGACGATAAAACTGATGAGCACTTTAGCGCACTTGATGCGATGGAAAAACAACTAGAAACCTTTAAAACTGCCGATAACACCCCATATAACTTAATTGAGTTACCGTGGCCAAAAGCCGCTTATGACAATGAGCAAACACGCTTACCGGCTACCTACGCCAACTACTTAATTATTAATAATGCTGTGCTTGTGCCAACGTATAATGATGCCAATGATGAACGTGCTCTTGCTCAAGTTCAAAAAGCATACCCACAACACACTATTATTGGCGTTAATTGCCAACCAATAATTGAACAATTTGGCAGCCTGCACTGTATTACAATGCAATTACCTCGTGGATTTTTAGCTGGAGCAGCACAATGACAAGCCCTGCAAAATTAACCGTTGCGTTAGTGCAACAAAGCAATACCGATAACGCTCAGGACAATATGGCAAAATCAATAAGTGCCATTCGTGAAGCCGCTCAAAAAGGTGCAAAACTGGTTGTACTCCAAGAGCTACACCGAAGCCTCTATTTTTGCCAAACCGAAAATGTTGACGTATTTGATTTAGCCGAAACCATTCCAGGCCCTAGCAGTAATGCCTTAGGTGAGCTTGCTAAAGAGCTAAGCATTGTTATTGTCGCGTCTTTATTTGAAAAGCGCGCTACGGGCCTTTATCACAATACTGCAGTTGTATTAGAGCAAGACGGCAGTATTGCAGGTAAATACCGCAAAATGCATATTCCTGATGATCCAGGTTTTTACGAAAAATTTTACTTTACCCCAGGTGATATCGGTTTTGAGCCTATTCAAACCTCGGTGGGTAAATTAGGCGTGCTAGTATGTTGGGATCAATGGTTTCCTGAAGCTGCACGTTTGATGGCAATGGCTGGCGCTGAGGTATTAATTTACCCAACCGCTATCGGTTGGGATCCTAACGACGACATTGCTGAGCAAACTCGTCAAAAAGATGCGTGGGTTATTAGCCAGCGTGCCCATGCTGTTGCCAATGGCGTGCCGGTAATTAGCTGTAACCGCGTTGGCCATGAAAGTGACCCTAGTGCGCAAAGCGATGGTATTTCGTTTTGGGGCAATTCGTTTATTGCAGGCCCACAAGGTGAACTATTAGCAGAGGCTAATAATACTGATGAGCAAATTTTAGTAGTAGAAATTGATCAAAAACGCTCAGAAAACGTAAGACGTATTTGGCCTTTCTTACGTGATAGACGAATTGATCACTATAAAGACCTAACAAAAATATACCGAGACTAAGTAACCTTAACTCAAGATGGCTCTTACTTGCTAAGAGCCAACTATAAATGGAGTAATAAATGGCGTTTGAGCAATGGGCAGCCTTGCCTTGGGTAAAATCTCATAAAGATAAAATTCAATGGGGCCAGCTAAGCGGAAGTGGTTTAAGTATTGCTATTGCTGAAGGCGTTAAACAACAAGATAACTTAGTCTTAATTGTTACGCCTGATACACCAAGTGCACTGCGCCTTGAAACAGAATTAGAATATTTATTACCCGATAACCCAGTCATGGTATTTCCTGATTGGGAAACTCTGCCATACGATCATTTTTCTCCCCATCAAGATATTATTTCAGCCCGTTTGGCCACTTTAAACACCTTAAAAAAAGAACAACAAAGTGTGTTAATTGTGCCTGTATCTACTTTAATGTTGCGCACAGCCCCGGCCTCATTTATTTACGGTTCAACAATAAACTTTAAAGTAGGCGACAAACTAGACACTCATAACTTTCGTGACAATTTAGAGCAAGCCGGTTATTTAAATGTTCAACAAGTAATGGAGCACGGCGAATACGCTATACGCGGCTCTATCGTTGACTTATACCCAATGGGTAGCCCACACCCATTCAGACTCGACTTTTTTGATGACGAACTCGATACCATTCGCTTATTTGATGTAGAAACACAGCGCTCTGATGAAAAAGTAGATAAAATTGAGCTACTTCCAGCGCATGAATTTCCTACTAACGACGCTGATATAGAACGCTTTAGAATAAGCTACCGTGAAAAATTTGGCGCAAGCTCGCAGCAAGATTCAGTATACATGCAAGTAAGCAAAGGTAACTGGCCTGCAGGTATTGAATACTACATGCCGTTGTTTTTTGAAAAGCTCGCGACTATTTTTGACTACCTGCCAGATACAACAACCGTTATGCAGCTGGGTGATTTAGAGCACGCGGCAGATAACTTTTGGCACGATGTAAATGTACGCTATGAAAACCGCAGAGTTGACCCACTTCGTCCATTACTTGAACCCAATGCGCTTTATCAGCCTATTGAAGAGCTGTTTTCTAATTTAGGCAATTTTGCACGTATTAGATTATCCCTTGCAAAGCTTGGCACTAAAGCGGGTAATAAAAACTTAAGCGTTAGCGAGCTGCCAGCCATTCGAATTGATCATAAACAGCATGAACCTTATGGCGCGTTTATAAATTATGTAGCAGAGCAAAAAAAGAAAAAAGGCCGCATATTACTCAGTGTTGAATCGGACGGTCGTCGCGAATCATTGCTGAGCATTTTAAAACCAAGCGGTTTAAAATTTAAAGAATTTGAAACACTCGAACAATTTATAAAAAGTGCAAGTGACGTAGGCTTAATAGTAAGCCCGCTCGAGCAAAGTGTAGTACTTGGCACTAAACCAAGCCTTTCTATTATTACCGAGCAAGAACTGCTTGGCATAAAAGTATCTCAGCGCAGACGCCGCAAGCACAAGTACGAAGCCAGCCAAGATGCGCTAATTCGTAATTTAGCCGAGCTTAAAGAAGGTCAACCTGTTGTGCATCTTGATCACGGTGTTGGCCGTTATCAGGGGTTGCAAACAATTGATGCTGCAGGTGTAGTTACTGAGTTTGTTACGATTACTTACGCAAGTGAAGCTAAATTGTACGTGCCAGTATCTGCATTGCATATGCTGAGTCGTTACTCTGGCGGTGAAGAAGCCAGCGCCCCACTGCATAAGCTTGGCTCAGATGCATGGGAAAAAGCAAAAAAACGTGCTGCTGAAAAAGTTCGCGATGTAGCCGCAGAATTACTCGACATTTATGCTCAGCGCCAAGCAAAACCTGGTAATAAATTTACTCTAGATGCCCCCGCATATCGACAATTTAGCGATAGCTTTCCGTTTGAAGAAACTGACGATCAGCGCAACGCCATAGAAGCCGTATTAGGTGATATGCAATCAAAACAAGCGATGGATCGTTTAGTGTGTGGTGACGTAGGCTTTGGTAAAACAGAAGTGGCCATGCGCGCTGCTTTTGTAGCAGTTAACGATGATAAACAGGTAGCCATTTTAGTGCCTACCACCTTGCTGGCTCAGCAGCACTTTGAAAACTTTAAAGACCGTTTTGCTGATTTTCCTATTGAAGTAGGTGTGCTTTCGCGCTTTAACTCCACTAAAGAGCAAAAAGACACACTTGAAAAAATGGCCAATGGTAAGCTCGATATAGTTATTGGCACGCATAAACTTATTCAACAAGACATTAAATTTAACGATTTAGGCTTGTTAATTGTTGATGAAGAGCATCGCTTTGGTGTTCGCCAAAAAGAGAAAATTAAAGCACTGCGCGCCGATGTAGACATACTCACACTGACTGCAACGCCAATACCTCGTACACTCAACATGGCCATGAGCGGCATGCGCGATTTATCGATAATCGCAACGCCACCGGCTAAACGTTTAGCGGTAAAAACCTTTGTACGCCAACGCGATGTAGAACTAATACGCGAAGCGGTACTGCGAGAAATTAAACGCGGTGGCCAAGTTTACTTTTTACATAACAACGTAGAAACTATCGAGCGTGTTGCACAAGAAATTAGTGAATGGGTACCTGAAGCCAGTGTGACTACAGCCCATGGCCAAATGCGCGAGCAAGAGCTTGAGCAAATAATGACTGACTTTTACCATCAAAAATACAACGTGCTGGTATGTACCACGATTATCGAAACCGGTATTGATGTGCCTACGGCTAATACCATTATCATGGACAGAGCAGATAAACTCGGCCTTGCCCAGTTGCACCAATTACGTGGACGAGTTGGGCGAAGCCACCATCAAGCGTATGCCTACCTACTAACAGGTGACCCTAAAGCCCTTTCTAAAGATGCGAGTAAACGCTTACAAGCAATTGAATCATTAGAGGACTTAGGTGCAGGTTTTGCCCTCGCTACACATGACTTAGAAATTCGTGGTGCGGGTGAGCTACTTGGCGATGATCAATCAGGCCAAATGCAAACCATCGGCTTTAGTTTGTATATGGAAATGCTCGAACAAGCCGTAAATGCGCTGCGCGAAGGTAAAGAGCCAACGCTTGAAAACCTACTTCAAAAACAAACCGAAGTAGATTTAAAGCTGGCTGCATTATTACCTGATGACTACATACACGATGTTAATGCACGCTTGGGTATGTATAAGCGCATTGCAAGTTGTGCTAACCTTGATGATATGGATGAACTTCAGGTAGAACTAATAGACCGCTTTGGTTTACTACCTGATGCTGCTAAAAACCTATTTAGCCTACAATTATTAAAAATGAAAGCTAGTAGTTTAGGTATAACTAAAATTGAGGCAAACCCAAAAGGTGGTTACTTTGAGTTTAGCCAAGATACCAAGGTTAACCCTAGCTTCATCATTGGCTTGATACAAAGTGCACCTAAGGTGTACAAAATGGATGGCGCAAATAAACTGCGCTTTGCAATTAGTGAGGCAAATGCCCGCGAACGCTTAAAAATGGTCACTGCAATGATTGCAGATTTCGAAAAAAAGGTTAGCCATTAATGTTGCTAAAAAAATCGCTTATTGTTTTATGCTGCTTATTTAGCAGCACTGCATTTGCAGAACGCTGGTTTGAGGTTGAGGTGCTTGTATTTAAACAGCGCCCTGCCCCGTATTTACAAGAAGACTTTAGCCTTAAGCACAAAGCTATTGAAGATAAAAATACGCTAGACTTACTGACCCCTCTTTACACTGAACAAGCAATGCAGGCCTGCATAGATGGCGATGAGCGTTTTCAAAAACGCACTTTTACTGATTCATTAGTTAATTCAAACCCGCAATCGGGTGTATGTGACAACAGTATTGACTACCTACAAAGCTACGATGAGCTACCTGTAACGCCTTTAGCACCCGCTAAAGATGATATGCAGCAAACCTATTTATTAGCGCCGCAACAGCTGCAATTTAAAGCGCAATATAGGCAACTGGACCGCAAAGGCTTAACACCTATTCTACATACTGGCTGGCGCTTTGAAGGCGCAAGCAAGTCACGCGCCCCAAGCATGCATTTAATAGCGGGTAAGCATCTTAAAAATGAACCCAATGTAACACCTAGCTATTCAAACCCTGATTTTGTAAGTTTATTAAATTCACAACCGGCACTATTTAACGACCCAGATCAACCAAAAGCAGAGTGGGAACTAGACGGTTTATTTAAAATACATTTACGACATTATTTATACATAACAGCTAATTTTGATATTAGCCAAAAGCTAGAAAACGGCGATATAGAGTCAGCCCGTTTTTCTCAGTTTAGACGTGTAATTAGTGGTGAAGTACATTACTTTGACCATCCACGAATGGGCATGATTGTCCAGATCAGAAAATTCAAACATTAATATTAAGTAGGATATAATAATGAAAAAACTCCTTATCATCGCAGCTACATTAAGCCTTGCGGCTTGTTCTAAGGTAAGTCTTGAAAACTATGAAAAAATTAAAGTAGGCATGGATAAGACTGAAGTTGAAACTATTTTAGGCAGTGCTGATAACTGTGTTGAAAAAACACTACATACTAACTGTGTATGGGGCGATGAAGCAAAAAATATCGAGATCACGCTAGTATCAGACAAAGTAACTTTATATAGCAAACATGGCTTAGCTAATAAATAAACTGACCAAATATTAGGGGCTGATTGTATCAGCCCCTTTTTAAATTAATAAAACTCATTTTTTGGAGTAGATAAGCTCAATATTAACGATTTTACTGCGATTTAACGTTATTTTATAGCGTTGATAGAGTGTTTTATCTTCCTCAGTTAGAACAAGTACCATGTTTAATTGATAACGCCTTTCTACAGCCTGCTTAGAAATTTTATTACTGTCTAAATGATATAGCTTCCCTTCACCACGTTTTAAATAACGTGCAAATGGTGCAAGATTAAATTGTAGCGTGTGCTGTAGTGTATCGTAGCCGGGCAAAAATTCTTTCGCACTAACACGTGTCTCACTTGCAAAGTGTAACCACTGCGCAGCTTGTTTATTTTGTTGACGACGTTTTGAAAAAATAGATTTCACTTCTTTAGGTATTTTTTTAAAGCGCATGTATTCAAGCCAAATTAGCTGACTCGCTACTTTGTCTTTAGTAATACTATTTTTAAAACTAAATCGCCACTTAGGTCGCCCTTGTACAATGGCTCGCCAAATCATACGTGTAATATCTTCTTTAAATATTTCACGCAGCCCGTAAATAACTCCTAAAATTAAAATAAGCGTCGCGGTGACTTCCGTAAACGTTGAGCGGGCATTAAGTATCACAACCATCACAAATGCCATGATAACAGCTGTAACAGTGCCTTTAACTAATCGCTTAAGGTAGCTGTTAAGAAACCGCGTTTGACGCTGTAATATTACGCCGTGCTCAATTAAGCGTTGTAACAAGCGCATTTTATTTGTTATTCGATTTGCGTCTTGCATGGTTGTTTCAGAGTTGTAGCTTTTCTCTGCTCGATACGTATTTTCGCTTTTACAAAACTGCAGTAAATCGTTACGCTCTTTTGCATAATCGCTACTACGTGGGCCTTCATCTAAAAGCTTTAAAAAAGATTGCTCAACATGCCAACTTAAATAGTTATCAGCATTGGTAAAAAATGGCAGTAGTTTTTCGTCATCTGGTGTGTAGCGACGCAGCTTTTTTAAAAGTCCTTCGCTTTGCTCATATACCTCGTTAGCACGTTTATAAAAATCTTCTGCCTCATCAATTTTTAACGCGTCTTTTATATCGGCATCAAGGGCTAAACGTACTTGGTAACAAAATAAATTAAGATTTTGCCGGTAATCTTGTTGCTCACCTTTGTTTTTACTAACAAAACGGCTTCGCACTAAAGGCAAGTGTATATTGTTAGCGTTATACGCTAAGTGCGATTTAAAGTGGTTATTAAAGTAAGATTCTTCGGTAAGTGTTTGCGGATTAATCCCCATTTCATTAGGGATAGAAAAATACAGATCTATGCGCTGTTCAGAACGAGGAGTTAGTTCTGGTTCAATGACAAAAGATAAGTTTTCATCTTGTTTTAACAATCAGTTCTCCTTCTAAAATATCGTTTTAGTGTACTTGTCTCCTTTATTTTGTTCAATAAAAAAGGCTCAGTAAATACTGAGCCTTAATAAGATTAATGTGCTAGTTAAAATTTAACGTTTACACCAGCAAATACACGACGGCCAAGTACATCATATGTGTACGGGTCAGTATTAGAATCGTTGTTACCTGAGTAGTATGGTGGTTGCTTATCGAATAAGTTATTTACACCTGCAGTTAACGAAACCATGTCACTGATAAAGTAAGAACCGCTCACATCATGGTAAACAACAGATGGTGTTGTTGGAGCATAACATGTAGATTCTTTACCTAAACAGCTGTAGCTATCCATTCCTGCAATGTAACGTGCTTTGTAGTTAGCAGACCAAGCATCACCTTTAACATCTAGCTCGAAGTTTGCTTTTACGTCAGCATAACCACCTATACCAGAAGTAATTAAACCAGCGTAATCAATGCTTGATTCAATAACATCAACAGTGTACTCGTCAAGGTAAGTAACATCTAATGACGTATTCCAAGCAAGGCCAGCTAAATCAAATTTGTAATTTAAGTTTAAGTCATAACCTTTTGTTTGCTCATAACCTACGTTTTGTAGTTGGTTATTAAACGCGATACGACCTGTGCTTTGGTTAAAATCGATATTTGCTGAACTACAAAGTGCTGTTGATTGATTCGCTAAAGAGCCATCTGTTGCAAGACATGAATCAACAATGTATTGGTTGTTTACTGTAGCAATAGCGTTTTCGATTTCAATGTCGTAGTAATCTAACGTCATTGAGAAACCTTCAAACCATTCTGGTTCGTAAACTACACCAACGGTAACTGTATCAGCTAATTCAGGTGTTAATTGGTCATTACCACCAACGGTTACTTCAGCCTGATCTTGTGCACCGGTGAAGCTAACTTGCTCATAAGATGGAGAATCACCTGAGTATAGCTCAGCAACTGTAGGAGCACGGAAAGCTGTAGAACGAACACCACGAAGCATTAATTCGTCGTTTACACGCCAAGTTAAACCAAGTTTCCACGTTTCATCAGAACCAAATGTGCTGTAATCAAAAGCACGGATCGCAGCGCTTAATTCTACATTTTGTGCAAGATAAGCATCTGCAACTAAAGGAATAGCCAGCTCAAGGTATGCTTCGTTTACATCAAAACGACCGCTTGTTGCATCAACGCGTGGATCATTTGCAAGACCTTGTGAAGTGATCGAATCTGGTGTGTACCACGCTTTTTCTTCACGGCGTTCAAGACCTGCAGCAAAACCTACAAAGCCCGCAGGTACTTCCATTAACTCACCAGAAAGCGCAGCTGTAATCATAAATAATTGACTGCCGCCTGAGTTTTGCTCAGTGTAAACATAATCACTAAAGCTACTGCTTGACCATGAAGCTTGTGAAAGTGGGTTAAAGTTACCAGCTTCAATTTCGCTTTGAATTGAACCCATATTGTGAAGGTTGCTTAAGCGATCTACTGAGTCATTACGACCAAAAATTACTGATGTATCCCACTCTAAACCGTTATCTAAATAACCTGCAGCACCGATAACAGAACGAACTGTATCAACTACTTGAGATGAATCACGTGTACCAGTGTCAACCATACGACGGCCGTAAGAAACTTCATCACCGTAATTAATATTTTGGTCGATTAAAGAATCACCCATCCACTCAGCGTAGTCAAAGTCGAACCATACTGGTTGAGGTGCTAATTGCTGCTCTGACCAACGTTTTGAGTATGTAAATTCAGAGTATAAACGCGTGTCATCAGTTAAATCAAAACTACCAATACCTGTAAGGTTTAAACGACGCATTGGCGTGTATAAGTAGCTAGATTGCGAATAGTTGTAAGCATCACTAGTACCAAAGTCGTGCCAACCATTATCAGCTTGACCTTGTAAAGATTCATCACCTGACCAAACATGGCCATTAGGAGTATAAGAAGAACCAGAACAGTACGGAGCACTGCCATCGCCATCTTCAGTTAATGGACAATCAGAAAAGCTACGATCAGCCTGAGAAGCATCGCCACGGTCTGTGTACTGCAAACCGATTACAACGTTACCACGACCGAAGTTACCACCCATTGTAATATCAAAAGACGTTTCATCTGCGTCACCTTCAGTAGTGATTGCTGATTTAACATTAAGGTCTAGGCCTTCAAAGTTATCTTTTAAGATAATATTTACAACACCCGCAACAGCATCAGTACCATAAACAGCAGATGCGCCATCTTTAAGTACTTCAATATGCTTGATCATAGATACTGGGATAGTATTTAAATCAACTGTAGAAGCTGCGCCTGTACCTGAGTTGATCATACGGCGGCCGTTTACAAGTACTAAAGTACGTTGTGAACCTAAACCACGTAAATCAATTGATGCATTACCACCAGAACCATTATTGATACCTGGGTTTGTCATTGCGCCGCCTGTAGCGGTCATTTTTTGTAGTACAGAATCTACTGATACTGCGCCTGAAGCAGCAATATCGTCAGCACCGATAATAGTAACTGGGCTAGCGGTTTCCATATCTGCGCGCTTAATGCGAGAACCCGTTACTTGAATTTTTTCGATTGCTTGTGCTGAGTCTTCAGCAGCAAGAACTTGCACACTTGAGAACATTGGAAATGCTGCGATTACAGCTAAACCAAGAGTTGATTTTTTCATGAAAGAACCCTACTTGTTGGAAATTTACCTTTATTGGTAATGCTCACTTTTTATTAGAATAGTGAGTCAGGTGGGCAACTTAGGCGCTTTTAACTGAACGAAAACTTAATGGCAGCTCAATTTATATCAAGAAATAAAATGGAATAACCATAGTAGGTACATAGGTTACATTATGTTTCAGTGTTAATTAATAAATACACTTTGAAAACAATACCTTGAAAAGAAAAGGAAACATTAGAAACACACCTGAAACCAAAGTGATTCACTTTGTAATCAAATGTAATTAACTGAGCTACGTACCAAAAACAGACAAATTAACAACTTAATCACAGCACATTATTAAAACCGCAAAACTAAATGTTAATTAATAACCATATTTATGCATACTTGATGCTTAAATAGTCTTATTTAGTCTCTTTGGAAGGTTTTTTGATTAGATTTTTTTATTCAGTCGTAATTAAAGTTGAACTTTTTGAGAGCACTTATTCACTATTGAAGTTTTGTCAGTATTAAAACCTAAAAAGGCAATTTTATTGATCTTGTCACTCAAATAATCGTATGTATAAGAAAACGAACTCACATCAAAAATGTAAGCTGTATACAAGAGTTTGTAGTCGCAACTTTAATACGTTACGTAAAAAGAGTAATTGAGTGTTTGTATTACAGAGGTGGCATTATCTTTAACGGTTAGTTCTAAATTCCAAAGCATATTTTGCTCTGAACAAATACCAACCATAGTATTACTTTGCCAAAGATCATTATGTTTTTTAAATTTTTGGGGAATGTAACCCATGTACATAGTGATGCCTTTAAGCTTGGCATCTTCAATTGTAACGTTTGCAGGTAAGTCACTAAAGATAGTAAATGGGGTTTCGGGGGAAAGGGTTTTCTCGCTTAACCATACTTTAACATCATTTGAAAAAGTACAAGGCAAATTGGCTTCGCACTGGGCATTTTTAAGAAATTTTTCATCTGTATTTTTAGAAAAATCACACGCTGTTAATAAAAAAAACACCACAGTGAATAAACTTAACCTATATATAAGCATAACAATTTCGCACTAAAGAAAAGCAAATACTAATAATCGTGACTGTAAATAACAAGTGCGAGTGTTACTATTAGGCCAAATTAGGCACAAACTGTATCAAAAAATAAACAACAAGCTCACAAAGTTTGATTGATGTCATAATTTTATGTAATTGACCTATCTTTTTTAGGCCAAAAAATTTATCATTTCACCCGCAAAAAATAAGGGTTTCTCAAGTTTTTTTCTGAAGTTTTCATGTATTGAAAGTTTTAGGTAACACGCTTGAGAAAAATAGTAGGCCCCACTTTTAATAGTGGGTAATTCATTTCTAAACGCATTTATTGCAGCGGAAGCCAGAAAATGAGCCAAACAGTAGCATCACAAACTGAGTATAACTATAAGGTTGTACGCCAATTCGCTATTATGACAGTGATTTGGGGCATCGTTGGCATGAGTATTGGGGTTCTGATTGCTGCCCAATTAGCTTGGCCAGCACTTAACTTTGATACACCATGGTTAACTTACTCTCGACTACGTCCGTTACACACGAACGCAGTAATTTTCGCATTTGGTACTAGTGCACTGTTTGCGACGTCTTATTACGTCGTACAACGTACTTGCCAAACGCGTCTTTTCTCAGACAAACTCGCCGCCTTTTCATTTTGGGGCTGGCAGCTAGTTATTGTATTAGCAGTAATTACATTACCACTTGGTATTACTAGCTCAAAAGAATACGCAGAACTTGAATGGCCAATCGATATTTTAATCGCTGTGGTTTGGATTGTTTACGCTATTGTATTCTTTGGTACTTTAATCAAGCGTAAAGTGTCGCACATTTATGTTGCTAACTGGTTCTATGCTGGCTTTATTATTACTGTTGCAGTACTACACATTGTAAACAGCATGGCAGTGCCTGTGTCGTTAACTAAATCATACTCAATCTACGCAGGTGCGGTAGATGCTATGGTTCAGTGGTGGTACGGTCATAACGCTGTAGGTTTCCTATTAACTGCTGGTTTCTTGGGTATGATGTATTACTTTGTACCAAAACAAGCAGGTCGCCCAGTTTACTCATACCGTTTATCGGTAGTTCACTTTTGGGCATTAATTTCATTATACATCTGGGCAGGTCCTCACCACCTTCACTACACTGCGCTTCCTGATTGGACGCAAAGTTTAGGTATGGTTATGTCTATTATCCTATTCGTACCGTCTTGGGGTGGTATGATTAACGGTATTATGACCCTATCAGGCGCATGGCATAAACTGCGTACTGATCCAGTACTACGCTTCCTAGTTGTTTCATTGTCTTTCTACGGTATGTCTACGTTCGAAGGCCCTATGATGGCAATTAAATCTGTAAATGCGTTATCTCACTACACAGATTGGACAATCGGCCACGTACACTCAGGTGCACTAGGTTGGGTTGCTATGATTTCAATTGGTGCTATTTACCACTTAATTCCTGCGTTATTTGCGCAAGGTCGTATGTATAGCGTCAAATTAGTTAATACCCACTTCTGGTTACACACTGTAGGCGTTGTTTTATACATTGTTGCAATGTGGATCTCTGGTGTAATGCAAGGTCTTATGTGGCGTGCGGTAAATGCCGACGGTACATTAATGTACAGCTTTGTGCAGTCTTTAGAAGCGTCGCATCCTTTCTACATTATGCGTTTTGTAGGCGGTGTATTCATCGTAACAGGCATGTTAGTTATGGCTTATAACGTTTTCCGTACAATTTCAGCTGAGAAAGAATCTCTGAAGTTAGACGCGCAAGCACAATTAGCATAACGGAGTGAGATGATGAGCAATAAAAATTCACAAAACAAACATGAAATAGTAGAAAAGAACGTTGGCCTTATGGCTATTCTGACTGTTTTTGCTATCAGCTTTGGTGCATTAGTTGAAATTACTCCGCTAATGTTCCAAGACGACACAACTAAACCAGTAGAAGGCCTACGCCCTCTTAATGCTTTAGAAATGGAAGGCCGTGACATATATGTACGTGAAGGTTGTTATAACTGTCACTCACAAATGATCCGCCCTTTTCGTGATGAAGTTGAGCGTTACGGTCACTACTCTGTAGCAGGCGAATCAGTATGGGATCACCCTTTCCAATGGGGTTCTAAACGTACTGGTCCTGACCTTGCTCGCGTTGGTAAACGTTACTCGGACGATTGGCATTATGCTCACTTAGTTGACCCACGTGCTGTGGTTCCTGAGTCGAATATGCCAGGTTTTCCTTGGTTAGCAGAGGATAAGGTAGACACAAGCCTGACTCTGAAAAAACTACAAATTTTCCGTGATACTTTTGCTATTAACCCAGAAAACCCTAAACACCCGGGCCTAGGTTATGGCAGCGACGAAGAACTTAAAGCTGATGTTGAAAAAGTTAACGCTATGAATAACGGCGAAGGCGCAACAGAAATCCAAGCTCTAATCGCGTATTTACAGCAACTTGGTACCCACTTGAAGTAAATTATTATGGATTACGGAACATACAGAGGCATTTTGACTCTGGTAATTTTAGTATTGTTTATTGTGATTGTTGTATGGGCATACAGCAAGCGTAGCAAAAATCGTTTTGATAGCGCTGCTAATGCCATTTTCGAAGATGAAAAAAAACATAACAACACACTCTCTAACGAGGAAAAGGAGTCTGAAAAATGACTAGCTTTTGGAGTATTTGGGTTATTGTATTAACCCTTGCATGCTTATGCATCATCTTTGGCCTATTAGTTTGGAACTTAAAAAACTATGCTGGCGTAAAAGAAGGTGAAAGCTGTGGACATGAATTTGACGGCATTGAAGAGCTAAATAATCCACTACCAAAATGGTGGACTTACATGTTTTTCGCAACTTTTATTTGGTCAGTATATTACCTTGCAGCTTTCCCAGGTTTAGGTAACTGGGAAGGTTTTGGTAAATGGACTAGCTCTAACCAAGGTATTACGTCTTTAGCTGAATCTAAAAAAGCAGTTGCAGAGGCCAAAGCAGAAGGTCGTTTTGTTAAACTTGATAAAGAGTATGAAGCTGCAGAAGAACGCTTTGGTCCTATTTTTAATCGACTTGCACAAGTGCCGGTTTTAGATTTAGTTAATTCTAAGTTTGAAGGTGACGCAGCGCAGCAAGTTGCTCTTGAAAATGGTGACAAACATGAACAAACAGATGGTCAACTAGCCATCGAAATTGGTCAGCGTTTATTCTCACAAAACTGTGCGCAATGTCACGGCTCTGATGCACGTGGTGGTACAGGCTTCCCTAACCTAACTGATAAAGATTGGTTATATGGCGGTACACCAGACAAAATTAGAGAAACACTGCTTAATGGTCGTATAGCTGCAATGCCAGCTTGGGGCGATGCTCTTGGTGAGCAAGGCGTTAAAGAAATGACTGCACATGTGCTGAGCCTTTCTGGTCGTACTGTTAACCAAAAAGATGCTGCCGCAGGTAAAGCTAAGTTTGCAATGTGTGCAGCATGTCACGGTGCTGACGGTAAAGGGTCGGTTGCACATAACCTACCATTTGGCGCGCCTAACCTGACTGATAACATTTGGTTATACGGTGGTTCTCAACGTGCTGTTGAAGAAACACTTAACCACGGCCGTGCTGGTGTAATGCCTGCTTGGAAAGACATTTTAGGTGAAGATAAGATTCACTTATTAACAGCCTACGTTTACAGTTTATCGCAAGATAAATAAGCACGTGGTTAATAAAATGTTTATAAATTAATTTATTTAATTCAATAGATTAATCCAGATCAAAAAAGCCTCCAGTCGGAGGCTTTTTTTTAGTCTTTTACGTATAATTCCTATAAAATAACGCTTCCTAAACTAATTTTAGAGACACTATGCAACCTACTCCGTGGTATAAAAATTTTTGGCCTTGGTTTTTAATCTTTTTTCCGTTAGTTGCCATTATTGGCTGTATTAGCTTATTTATTACGGCAATAGGTAACGGCCCAGATATGGTTGTTGACGACTACTACAAAAAAGGCAAAGCAATAAACTTAGAACTGACTAAGTTTGAAAAAGCAAAAGCACTTTACTTACATGGCGAATTAAATGTAACCAACGAGCGTGTAAGCTTTAAGTTTACAAAAGGTGACAGTAGCAACGTGCATGTTTTAAAACTTTCGTTTTACCACCGTACTATTAAAGCGCATGACTTTGAGGCAACACTTACGCCTAATGCCAATCAAGAATTTACTGCATTACTTGATAAGTATACGCCAGGTGCATACTCTGTATTTATTGAGCCAATTGATGGCAGCTGGAAACTAAAAGAAAACATTGTTCTACCGACGGCTGAAACCGTTTTAGTTACTCCTAACTATAAGTAATCATTACTATGTCTCACTCTTGCTTTCATTGCCTTGAAAGTGTGCCAAACGGATTTAGCGCAAACGTTATAATTGACGATATTGCCCAGCCAATGTGTTGCATTGGCTGCCAAGCAGTTGCGCAAAATATTGTTGATCAAGGTATGACTGATTATTATAAATACCGAACTGTTCGCGCAGGCAAGGTTGAGCAACTGGTACCTGAGCAACTCGCATTTATAAAAAGTTATGACAACGAAGATATTCAAGACGAATTTATAGCTACTAACGACAATATCTCAGAGGTATTGTTGAGTGTTGAAGGTATAACCTGCGCAGCGTGTGCATGGCTTATCGAAAAACAACTCTTAAACTTAAATACTGTAAAACGGGTTGATGTAAATACTTCCACCAACCGCGCGATGATCCAATGGGATAAAACCAGCACCCCCTTGAGTGAAATTATTACTTCCTTAGCCAAAATTGGTTATAAAGCCTACCCATTTCAATCAGATACTGAAGCTCAACAAAAGCAACAAACTGCCAAAGCCTATATTCGCCGCTTAGGTGTTGCAGGCTTAATGACCATGCAAGTTATGATGTTTGCGTTTGCCATGTACTTTGGCATGTTTTCAGGCATGGACAGCAATTTTGAGCAGTATTTTAGATGGATCAGCTTAGTACTTGCCTCTCCGGTTATTTTATATAGCGCACTGCCCTTTTTAACCAACGCCATAAATGGCTTAAAAGCAAAACAGCTCAATATGGATTTACCCGTATCGCTGGCTATTTTTGGTGCGTTTGGCGCAAGTTGTTACGCCACATTTATGCAAGTCGGCGAAGTATATTTTGAATCTGTGTGCATGTTTACCTTTTTACTTTTATTAGGTAAGTACCTTGAATTTAGAGCGCGTTTAAAAGCGAGCGAATTTACTGCCAACTTACAAAAATTATTGCCATTAACAGCCCGCACCATTAACGACAGTGGTGAAGAACTTATAATTGCAGCCAAAAAACTAAAACTTAATGACGTAGTACTCATTAAAGCGGGTGAAACAATTCCTGCCGACGGCGAGCTTATAAAGGGTAAAACTACGGTTGATGAATCAATGATGACGGGCGAACACCAACCCGTTACAAAATTTATCGGCCACAATGTCTATGCCGGTTGCGTTAACCACGACGGCGTTATTGAAATAAAAATTAATAAAATTGGCCAAAATACGCTTTTAAATCAAATTATCCGCTTGCAACACAACGCATTAACTAAACGCCCTAAACTGGTTGAAATTACAGATAAAGTTGCGCAATGGTTTATAGCGTGCCTACTTATATTTGCTTCACTTACAGCTATTGGCTGGTACCAAATTGACCCTGAACACGCATTTTGGATCACCATTTCGGTTTTAGTTGCTACCTGCCCATGTGCCCTGAGTTTAGCCATACCAACCGCACTTACATGCGCGGTTGCAACCTTGACCCGTAAAGGCGTATTAATAAAACAAGCGCATGTGCTCGAAACACTCTCACAAATTACGCTATTTGCCTTTGATAAAACAGGCACACTCACCCAAGGTAAATTTAGCCTAGATGAAGTAGATATACTCGATAAGCAATACACAAAAGCGCAAGTGCTAGATATAGCAGCTATGTTAGAGCGTTATTCTGAACACCCTATAGCCAGCGCATTTGATGAAATTACTCCTGCTCACCACAATCTTAATAACGTTGAAGTGCATCCAGGTCTGGGAATTAGCGCACAAGATGCAAACAATCATTATGCAATTGGTAAAAGTGGTTGGTTTGATAGCAAAAAATCAAATGCACAAGCAAGCTTGTATATAAATAAGCAGGTTGTTGCACGTTTTTACTTTATTGATAAAGTAAAAAACGATGCTCAAAAGCTTATAGGCTCACTTCAATCGCAAAATTTAACGTGTCATATGTTAACCGGTGACGCATCAGATGCTGGGCAAAAAGTAGCTAAGCAACTCAACCTTGAAAGTGTGCAATCTGGGTGTTCGCCACAAGATAAACAAACAGCCGTTGAAAAATGGGCGTCACAAAACGAAGTTGTAGCAATGGTCGGCGATGGCGTAAACGACAGCCCTGTATTTGCCAGCGCGCATTTATCCATTGCAATGGAAACCGGTGCTGACATATCAAAAAATAGCGCCGATGTAGTGCTCCTTAATAGCGATTTAGCTTCAATTGATCATTTACTCAATGTGGCAAAACAAACCAGACGAATTATTAAGCAAAACCTTGCGCTGTCTTTATTGTATAATGCATCCATATTACCATTGGCAGCGCTGGGCTTAGTCGCTCCGTGGATGGCTGTTATTGGCATGTCTGCCAGCTCAATTATTGTGATTAGTAATTCACTAAGGCTATTAAAGTTATGAGCATAATTTACATTTTGATCCCTATTGCCATTTTGTTTGTCATTATTGCTATAGGCGTTTTCTTTTGGGCCGTAAAAAGTGAGCAGTTTTCTGATTTAAATAAGCAAGGTCATAGTATTTTGTTTGAAGACGACAAAGAGCAACATAACAAAAGTAATGATTGACCCTCTTTACACCAGCGCATTTTTAATGGGGCTAATAGGTAGCGGTCATTGCATTGCCATGTGCGGCGGTATTGCAAGCTCATTACAACTGGCAAGTGATAAACGCAAAACATTCACCTATTCATTTGCCTATAATACCGGGCGTGCACTGAGCTACATGGCAGCAGGTGCACTTGTTGCTGGTATTAGCAGCCAATTTGCTAGGCAAAACACATCTTTTTCTTTAGCACTTTCATTCATTGCAGCTATTTTTATGCTCCTAGTCGGCGTGTATATAATGCGCTTAGGCCCTACGTTGCAATGGTTAGAAAAAATTGGTAAAACCTTAGTGTGGCAACACATTGTTAAGCTAAATAAATACTTAATGCCTATTAACTCCCCTTTTAAAGCTCTAGGTTACGGTGCTTTGTGGGGATGGCTTCCATGTGGACTTGTTTACTCAGCACTTACATGGGCGATGACTAGCCCAAGTGCCCTAGACGGTGCTTTAGTGATGCTATGTTTTGCTTTGGGTACTTTCCCCGCAATGATCACGTTAGGCGTTACCGCACAAAAACTAAATAGTATTATTAACCACCCTTGGACCCGAATTGTATTGGGCAGTGTTATAATCTGGTATGGTATCTACTTATTGATAATTGCAACTGACAAGCTGATACAATAACCTATTCGCAGTATTAACCTTTTATGGTTATTTTGCAGTCGTGTGTATAAAAATTTAAACGGATTAAATTATGGATTTCTCTCAAAGTCGCGCTAAAGGTAATTGTGCTATTAGCTGTAATAACTGCAGTATTAGTCAATTGTGCTTGCCATTTTCTCTCAATGGCCAAGAAATGGATAAGCTAGACGAAATTATTGAGCGAAAAAAACCACTCCATAAAGGCGATTATCTATTTGAATCAGACGCACCTTTACAGGCTATTTATGCTGTACGCTCTGGGTCATTTAAATCGTACACATTATCAGAGCAAGGTGATGAGCAAATAACCGGGTTTCATTTAGCGGGTGACTTAGTAGGCTTTGACGCGATAAGTAAAATGGCGCACCAGAGTTTTTCACAAGCACTTGAAACGTCAATGGTGTGCGAAATACCATTCGATACCCTTGACGAACTTGCTGGTAAATTACCAAAACTTCGTCAACAAATAATGCGCTTGATGAGCAGCGAAATTACATACGATCAAGAAATGCTGTTATTACTCAATAAAAAATCAGCAGAAGAACGCTTAGCTAGTTTTATTTATAACTTATCAGAGCGTTTTGGTGAACGTGGTTTTTCACGCAAAGAATTTAGATTTACCATGACTCGCGGTGAAATAGGTAACTACTTAGGCCTTACCGTAGAGACCATTAGCCGTTTATTAAGCCGTTTTCAAAAAGCCGACTTAATAAAAGTAGAAGGTAAATTTATTACAATTTTAGATAATGATGCCTTAGCTAAAACGGCAGCAATCGTTAAGCCTCGCTAAATTAAATAGTTTGATTTAGAACAACAATTTATATGCTACCCCTTTAACTGTTTTATATTTGCGTTACACTAATTGTACACCCGTTAGGCAAATGGAGTAGCATATGAACACTATTAAACGCATTATTGCGGTTATTGACCCTACCAAAGACGATCAACACGGTTTATCACGTTCAATAGACTTAGCCAAAAAATCTGGCGCAAGTATTACCGCCTTTATGACGGTTTACGACTTCTCTTATGAAATGACAACGATGCTATCTGGCGATGAACGCGAAGCAATGCGTGATGCCGTACTAAAAGATCGCCAGCTATGGCTTAAAGATTTGGTTTCACCTTACAAAGATATAAATATTGACACCCAAGTGGTTTGGCATAACCGTCCTTATGAAGCCATAATCGATACTGTAATTGATCAAAAGTACGATTTAGTAATTAAAGGCACACATCAACATGGTGCACTTAAATCCGTTATTTTCACCCCTACCGACTGGCATTTAGTACGAAAATGCCCTGCCCCGGTGTTGTTTGTTAAAGAAATGGCATGGCCAGAAAACGGTAATATTTTAGCTGCTGTGAATGCGGTTAGTGAAAACGAAGAACATGTAGCACTTAATAAACGGGTAATTAAAGACGCACAATTTTTATGTGAACTTGCCAACGCAAAACTTAATTTAGTTAATGCTTATCCTGCAACGCCCATAAATATAGCAATTGAAATTCCTGAGTTTAACCCTGGACTTTATAACGAATCAGTTAAAAAACACCACATTGAATCAACCAATGCACTTGCTGCTGAGTTTAATTTAAGCCAAGAGCAATGTTTTATTGAAGAAGGCCTACCTGAGGATGTAATCCCTGATGTAGCTAAGCGGTTAAATAGCGAATTAGTTGTTATTGGTACCGTTGGTCGTACAGGCTTAAGTGCCGCTTTAGTAGGTAATACAGCAGAGCATGTAATTGATAGCCTTGACTGCGATGTACTAGCACTTAAGCCCGATGGTTACGTAAGCCCGATGGCAAAGAAACTAGATTAATTAAAAATTTAGCAAGTAACATCCAGTTTGTTACTTGCTAAAAATACCGTGTTTAATTACATCCTAAACTCGCATATTCAGGTGGTTTGGGTATAATACGCCCCTTTATTTTTAGCAAATAACTTTGCTGTATTGATTTACTAGGGGGCGTAATTGTCACACTCAGATCAAGCTAAAGCTCAATTTAACTTAAATAAGCTACAAAAGCGTTTACGTCGCCAAACTGGTCAAGCCGTTATGGACTTCAATATGATTGAAGAAGGTGACCGTATAATGGTGTGTTTATCAGGTGGCAAAGACAGCTACACAATGCTTGAAATGCTTCAACATTTAAAACGTGTAGCACCTATAAAGTTTGATCTCGTTGTTGTAAACCTAGATCAAAAACAACCAGGGTTTCCTGAGCACGTTTTACCCCAGTATCTTGATAAATTAAATGTAGAATACAAAATTGTAGAAGAAGATACCTACAGCATTGTTACTGACATTATTCCTGAAGGTAAAACAACCTGTTCACTTTGCTCACGACTGCGTCGTGGTATTTTATACCGCACAGCAAATGAGTTAGGCGCAACTAAAATAGCCCTTGGCCACCATCGTGACGACATGATTGAAACGTTGTTTTTAAATATGTTTTACGGTGGAAAACTAAAAAGTATGCCGGCTAAATTAATGAGTGATAACGGCGAGCATATGGTTATTCGCCCACTTGCATACTGCAAAGAAAGCGATATAAGCCAATACGCATTTGCACAAGGTTATCCAATTATTCCGTGTAACCTATGTGGTTCGCAAGAAAACCTACAGCGTAAACATACAAAAGCAATGCTCGCTAAATGGGATGCTGAGCACCCAGGCCGTATTGAGAGTATTTTTACAGCAATGCAAAACGTCGTGCCTTCACACTTAGCTGATGCTGATTTGTTTGATTTTAAAAACTTACAAACCGGTGAAGTCATTGATGGTGGCGATATAGCTCTTGATAAGCCAGACATTCCTAAAGTGCCTGTTACTAATGAGCTTGATGAACAAGAAGCGCCAAGTGTAGTTACTATAAATCTAAGCTAACATATCTAGGCTAACAAATTTAAGGGGGTTGTATTTATGTACAACCCCCTTAAATTTACCAATTCAGCCTTACGTTGTCTTTTTAACTCTCAGCTAGGCCTTGTAAAAACTCTAAACTTAACTTTTCTTGTGCATTAGTCTGATACGGCAACTGCTGTAAACTGTCGTACGAGAAATCGTTTATATCAAAATGGCTTATTTCACTATTCCCAAAGCTGTTACGCTCACCTGGGCTTGGCGACATTCTTTCTATTACAAAGTCACTTAAGCGCATATCGGTAACGCCCTTAGGTAATACTGACCAATGAGCTTTTAAGTCTACGGTTTGGCTCCCTTGTGTTAAGCGTTCCTTAGATACCAAATGAGCAAGTGGTGTATCACCACTATATAAATTCGCCCTAACACGGTACAAACCACTTTTTATCACCGTTAAATTAGCTGGCATAATCATGTTTTCATTTTGAGCATAAGCAATTTCAAAACCTGTCAAAGTAGCACTTGGCGGCATATATTGAATTTGCGCAACTACGGGTACTTTTTTGCCGTCAACATCGCCCTGCACATACACTTGCAAACTACGAGGGTAATCTTCATCTTCTTTAAATGTAATAATTGCCTCACCTTCACGCGCATTGCCCGTATGGGTATTTAATACTTCCTTTGTATCAGTATTTGCAAGTTCAATGACCACTTTACCAAGCCCTTGAGCGCTTACCTTTATTGTTATTTCTTCTGGATATACAAAACGATATTGTTTGAGGCTTACCGTTAAAGCATCGCCGCTTTCACCTATGGGGCTCGACACAGGATAAAACTGATTTGGCTTTAATCGATCTTCATCTAAAGGACTCAAAGGTTGGGAATAAGGAGGAAACTTAAGTGCACTTTCGTATTGCATCACCACTTGCTGCGCTGCTTTTGTTAGGTCTTCATTAAACGCAATTTGCTTTTTTGATTGTGGTTTTTTAGCTTTAGGCACATCTATAGGGATCACTTTTACAGGCGATAAGTCAGGTGCGTTCGCGCTGTGTTTAATCTGTGGTTTTATTGGCTCAGCAACTTTATGAGCATCATTTTTACCAGTAAACCATAGCGAGAATAAAATAGTGCTAATAATTAAAGCAACGACATAAAATTTTTTCATTTTTATATTTCAATCTTTTATAAGGCGTATAGTTTTTAATACCAATCTGCTTATATATGGGTCTATTTAACGTCAAGAAAATTACGCTAGAACTAGGCAAAAATTTTTGTATCTAGTTGTTCTCGGCAATTGCTCCCTGCATTGCTCTACCTCCTGCATCCATGCAGTCGTAAATAAAAAATTTTTAACGACGTTATAGTGGAATTTAATTCGTTAAATTGATCAAAGATTTATGCAGATTGGTATAACTACACGCCTTCTATGTTATGGAATCACATTATAAATAAGTGCTGATGCACTTAAATTATTTGAATCCCTAATATAACGATATTGTTTTTTCCAAAACCAACTACCTGTAGTTTTATCAAACGTATTAAACCCTACGTTATTACCTTCAACATTTACGTTATTCATGGCTATTGTGACATTACCTTTACGCTGCGCGTTATGTATTTCGTTATGGCTATAACTGTCACTCATCATCATTGGATAATGATTTGGCATAAAGCTACTAACAGCATCACCTTGCGATTTTAAATGGCCATCTGTATCAATACTGCTGCTACAACTTCCAAACGAGCCAGCCGAACTTGCACCACATGAAGAGTGCGATGCTACAACCGAATCATCATTACCTTTTAAAAATCCACCTGTTAAACCTAAATACGCATTACCATCTGCCACAAAGCGTAATCTAGGTGTACGTGCATCAGGAAATGGCGATATTTTACGGGCATTATTCACTTTTAAATCGTGTAATACACCAACAGCTTCGGTTACATCGCTCCCTAGCCACCATTTGAGTGCTGCATCGACCGCAAAGTTCCATGATGCGCCAGTTAAAGCACTAACGGCTACATCTGCAAGCTCACTTCCACCACCCGCGCCTGCTAAATCAAACGTCGCAACAATATTAAGCGGCTGTAAGCCTGCGTTTTCTAACCAGTTTTCTTGGTTATCAATAATATGGCGTGCAACTAAGTCGCCTGTTGAATGTGTTACAAATACACAGCCATCACTGCATAAATTAGAGCGTGAAATTTGCTTTAACTTTGGCCACACCCAATCGGTAGCAATTTTACCTTCAATTCGCTCATAAGCAGGCCAATCAATTCGCTCATCTGCACGATTATTCCAGTACGATTGCCAATATGTTTCACCGTCATTAATTACATCACTACCCGACTTATTGGTTATTTGCGAAGTTTGTAACCCGTGAATTAATATAATTTTGTAGTCTTTACTCGCAGCAGAAAAGCTCATTAGCATAGCAAGCCCAGCACCAATTAGGTGACTTGGTTTAATTAACGTGTGTGTGCGCTTAGTGTTGTTCATACAATTCCTTAATGTTATGTACGTAATATTTTATTATCATTTAAGGTATTCATACTAGGGCTTGTCAGCCTTGGCGTTCACCAGTATTAGGAACAAAGAACAAAAATGCAACAACTTATTATCATTTATAGGGGTGAAGAAACTTATTACTTGTTATTTAATGGGTTAAAAAAGAATAGTTGTTAAATTTAAAATTATCAGGGGTGTTTCGAGAGTAATATTGAGGGGGTAGGTTGAGCGGGTACCGGTAAAGGTGCCCGCTTTAGAATAAGGACGTAACTAATCTAGCCGTTAGCTTTAAGTTCACTGGTAAATTGCCCAATCGCATTTACAACTTCTTGTGCGCCTTGCTGAATTTCCTGCATCACATCACCCGACTCTTTAGATAGTGCTAAACCTTGCTCTGCTTTTTCTTTACCTTTTTCTATTACAGCCACCGTATTTTGGGTTTGTGATTGGTTACGCTGTACTACTTCTACTATTTCTTCTGTTGCTTTTGATGTACGCGATGCAAGCAGTCGAACCTCGTCTGCAACCACAGCAAAGCCTCGACCTTGCTCGCCAGCTCTAGCCGCTTCAATTGCGGCATTTAATGCTAACAAATTGGTTTGCTCTGCAATACTACTAATACTTTGTACAATACTCGATATTTGTTGCGACTGCTGATCAAGCGCTGAAATTTCACTTGCAGCTTGCTCCATGTTAATAGCAAGCTCGGTCATTACTGTAACCGTATCTTGTATAACGCTCGCGCCTTGCTCTGCTTTTTTATCAGTTTGGGTTGAGGTGCTATAAGCAATTTCGGCAGCCTGAGATATCGCAATTTCTTGATTTACTTGCTCTGTAATAACTGTTGCAAACTTCATTACTTTATAAAGCTCATTCGCGTCATTTGAGATTGGGTTATATGACGCTTCTAACCATACAACATTGCCGTATTTATCAACACGCTTAAAGCGCTCCGCTATAAACTGTCCTTCTCTTAATTTAGCCCAAAACTGTTGATACTCTTGGGAATTATACTCTGAAGCTTCACAAAATGTGCGATGGTGTTTTCCTATTAATTCACTTTCTTGATAACCCATTGCTGATAAAAACTGCTCATTTGCTTTTAAAACATGGCCTTCTAAATCAAATTCAATTACTGCCATAGAGCGATATATCGCTTTGATAGTGTCGCTTTGCTCGCGGGAAGCCGTAATTGTTTTTGTAAGCACACTCCCGAATATAGAAAAATAGAGCAACTGATCTTGCTCCCCTTTTACAGGATGTACTATTAAACGTAACCATTCAGCTTTACCATCACCGCGCGCAATTTGTAATGCACCGCCCCAATGTCCTTCTTTTTTTATAGCTTGCTGTAGGCTTTTAAATTCTGAAGATTGACGAGATGACTCAGTAATAAAATCATCAAAAGAGTTATTAGTAAGATCGTCTTCGTTGTAGCCTAAGTTTTCTAAAAACCTATCATTGGCGTGCGAAATACGCCCATCATAAAGAATATTAACAACTAACATCTCTCGGTAAAGCCCTTCCCACACTTGTTGTAACGGATAGAGTTCTGCTTTTAAAGAGGCTATTTCATTTTGCTTATTTTTAGAAAAAAACATTAATATCCTTAATTGGGCGTGTTGACCTTTGTGGATTGAAATTTGTTCAATCTAGGGGCGATTAAATCACGGCGCGAGGTTTGTAACCTAGTGGGCTCGATAACTGCTCCTGCGTTATTCTAATGGCTTACATCCATGTAAGAATAAGTAAAAACCGAGCAAAGCTTCCGCGTCCTGCTCACGCCCCTTACCTACATCCATGTAGGCAACAAAGAGTTAATCGTCCCTAGAAAGAACCCAAAGGGCAGCGTATGTTTGGTATTTATACTACGTTATCGCCTATTTATGGGAAATACCACACTACATAGGCTCTGCCTTGCCTAAAAACCAAACACACTACTGCAAATTCACCCACCAAAGATCAACACGCCCGAATACATTCAATATAAAATTAACTTTAGTATAGAAGACATTTATAATAACGCGATAAATAACAAGCAGTTTGAAGCTAAATTATTAATAAAAAATTCAAATTAAGCTTAAAATTGTAACCTTTCATATAAACCAGATGCTCTTGATACGCTTTTATTCATTGCTAGTTGCAGTACTTTTTTGTCAGCCACCAGCTCAAACTTATTTTTAGCGCGGGTTATTCCCGTATACACTAATTGCCTGTTAATACCCATGCGCGCTTGTTTTAGCGGTGGCAGTACCATAGCGGTGTAACTAAACTCTGAACCTTGTGATTTATGAATAGTCATTACGTATACTTTATCGTGTGCAGGGAGTCGTGCTGGCGAAAATGCTCGTTGATTACCTTGCTCGTCAATAAATATGGCTTTGAGCTGATTGCTTTCATCGGGCATTAAAATACCAATATCGCCGTTAAATAACTTAAGCTGGTAATCGTTTTGGCTCACCATAATGGGCATGCCTGTATAATGATGAGTATTAGGGCTAACTGTTATTAAACCTTGCTGTTGCAATACGCGCTCTATTCGCTGATTTAAGCTATGCACGCCGTAATCGCCCTCTCGTACCGCAGCTAAAAGCTGATAACTAGCAAAAGCAGCATGCACCTGTGCAACATCTGCACCTTGGGCAATTAAGTTAAGGTATTTTGCATAATGACTTGCTGCACTTTTAACAAGCTTTTCAATTGGTTTCGCTACAAAGTCGTAATCTAAAATTACATCGTTAAAACGCCCTTCGGTACTTTCTTGCTCAACGTAATTTAAAATACCGGTGTTATTTGTGTTTACCGCAAGTGCGAGTTGACCAATGCCGCTTTGTGCATCAAATCGATAACTGTGCTGTAAAAAGGCAACGCAATCTGCGAGTTTAAATTCACTCACGCTTTGCGCTACGAGCTTAGGCTCATTATTAAAACATAAGCTATTTAGCTCATCACAACGTGCTTGCGAGTAGCGTGGCGTTTGCCCAAGTGTTAAACCTTGGCATAAATCGCTCATTACGCTGCCAGTATCTACCGAGGCCAGCTGGTCTTTGTCACCTAGGAGTATTAATCTCGCATGCGCAGGCAGTGCTTCTATTAATTTAGCCATCAGCGATAAATCGACCATACTGGCTTCGTCAATAATCAGCACATCTAAATGCAGTGGATTGCTTTTGTTATGTCTGAATTTATTAGTAAACGGTTTTACGCCTAATAAGCGATGAATAGTTTGAGCGTTTTGCGGTATCAGCGTTTTTATATCATCAGGAATCGTTGTGAGCTTATTTTTAGCGCCTAAAATAGACTCACTTAAACGTGCAGCGGCTTTACCTGTAGGGGCCACCAGCTTAATGCTAAGCGGCGCGGTTTTATAAAGTGACTGCAAAATAGCCAACAACTTAGTCACTGTGGTAGTTTTACCGGTACCTGGACCACCCGTGATCACGCTAAAGCCTTTGGAGGCAGCAATCGCACACGCCACTTTTTGCCAATCAGTTTCAATTGCAGAATCAGCAGGAAAATAGGTATTTAAAAGTTCTGCCAATATTTCATTATTAATATTGAGCTTTCGCTCGCTCATGCTTAATAGTCTATCTGCGAGTGTTTGCTCATAACCGGCAAGGCGCGCAAAATAAAGTCGCTCTTTAAACAGTTGCAGTGGTTTATTTTCGCCCACGCTTTCATGGTTTTGCAAATAACTGAGCGCTGTATGTACATTAAAGTCATCACTAAACGGGCTTAGCGTACTGGGTACATTGCCATCTAGTTTATTAAAGTCGCTTTTGCGCAAGTTAAAAGGATTGCTCCAGTCAACCTCATTTAAAGTTAGGCAGCTATGCTGACTTTGCTGCGATAAGCACAGTAATAAAATAATATAAAACAGCTCATTATGTGTTTGCTCAATGTCATTAGCACACAGTAATTCAGCGAGTTTAACATCAACCACACGTAGTCGATTTTGCGCTAATAAATATTCAAGTAACGGGACTTCGATAATAGTATTATTTAACACAATGTCCTCTAATGAGGCATCTTGTGCTACATTTTTTGAAGTAAGAGGCTCTACGGCTTCATTATTAAGTGTCTCGTCTATATCGTCAAACAAGCCAGGTTGCTCATTTAAATCGCTCATAGCATGGCTCCTTGGCTAAATAAGCCATCTAAAATAATCACTTGTTCTTCAGTTAGCTTTTTAAAGTACACGCCTTGCCCTGCCGGCATCCCACGTAAAAACGTGTAATACACGCCGCCTAAATGGGTTTCTACCGAGTAATCAGCTATACGTTGTTTTAATAAACGATGCAGCGCTACCGTGTAGATTAAATACTGTAAATGATACTGATGACTGCTCATCGCTTGCTCAAGCATGTCGCTCTCGTAATCAGCTGACGTGCTACCTAAATAATTAGACTTATAATCTAAAATATAATATTTGCCTTGGTAGCAAAATATTAAATCGACAAAGCCTTTTAACAAGCCCTTTACGTGCGAAAATTTAAGCTTACTTTGTGTAAAACCAAAATGTTTAACCAGCATTTCGTTTAGCTTTGGTGCACTTAAGCTCTCAAGAGGTAAATTAAATTCCATTTCGACTAGGCAATCTTTGGGTGTAAGCACACCCAATGAAAGAAGGCTTTTTTCTAAAGAACTGTTATCTAGGGGGCACGCAAGAACATCAAGTACCCACTTTTCAGCCACTTCTCGCCATTGATCACCTATGTGGTACTTTTCAAGGCTGCGCTTAACTACTTCAGATAAGTTTTGCTCGGTATTAGTTGGGTGAACTATTGGGCTAGTAAAATCTATTTGTTCAAATATTTCGTGTAAACAGCTACCAGGCTTTGCCCCTTTAGGAAAACTATAAGGTGATGGTAGTTCGTCCTCTTGCACTGCAAACTCGTCTTTTTCGTGATCTTCATCACTTCGCCCTGGGGCTAATTGGTCGCTGTGCTTTTTAAAGCTCAACGCACTAAAGCTGGTTGCTCGCCAGTTACGTTCAATATTTGCTGTTACTTTATTAACACTTAACGTTTGCTGCGCACTTTCACTGTTATTAAAACAAAGTGTTCCCTGCTCTAATAATGTTTGTGGGGTAAATTGCTGATAGCTCATCGCGCTGTTAGCGTCGCAAAACTCACTTAAATGCGTGCGCCATGTTTGGCTACTGGCAAGTTCAAGCCCTGCAAATAAAACATGCCCAAGTGCACTACTTTGCATAGCCAAGCGGCTACTTTGTCCTTGCCCTATGTTATAAACACCAAGCGCACAAAAATGTACGGCGCGAGTAAGTGCTACATAAAGCAGGCGTAAATCTTCAGCTAGGCGTTCTTGTTCTGCTTTTTGAAGGGCATCTTCGTCTTTACTTAAATCGTAAACTAGCTTGCCATTATTATGATAAAGCGCTTCTTTTGTTTCGCGATAGCCACTGGCAAACGGCATAAATACCAAAGGGTATTCAAGCCCCTTTGAGGCATGCATAGTGACAATTTTAACTAAGTTGGCGTCACTTTCAAGGCGTACTTGTACTGTTTCACCGTCTTGTTGGCTTACCTTTTGTGCAAACCATCGCAGTAAACGCAGCGTGCCTTCAAGCTCTATTTGTTTTTGCTGAAGTATTTCGCCCAAGTGCCTAAAGTCCGTCAGCCACCGCTCAACGTTATATCCTAACCCTTGCCATTTAGCGCTAAGCTGGTTATGGCTCATTAAGCGCTCAAGCATTGCCATAGCGCCTTGCTTGTCCCAAATGTGGCTAAGTTGTGCAAAAAAGTTTAAGTAGTCTTGCCATTGATTTTCATCATCAGCGAGTGCATGTATTTCGTTATAACTTAAACAAAATAGTGGACCAGCTAAAACACCGCGCAGCAATGACTCGTCATATTGACCATGCAGCGCTGTTAAAAAGTTAAGTAGGTGATGGCTAAGCTCTTGGCTAAAAACGCTTTCTCGCGATAAATACACGCTGGCTATTTTGGCATCATCTAGCGTTTTTTTCATTATTTGCGCTTCAACACGGTCGCGCACTAATATACAAATATCGGCAGCGCTTACAGGGATACTGCCAATACACGCATCCCCTTGTTTTGCTTTTTCAAGCAGGGTGACTATTTTATTAGCAAAGTGAGTGGCTAAATGTGCTTGCCCTACACCTTTGTTGGTTGGTTTGTTTTTTTCGTCTGCGGCTTCATCCACAAACACATTAAATTCGAATGCGGTCGCGGGTTTGCCATCAATTAAAAAAGAGTCTTCCGCTTTTTTACCTTTAGCAGCTACTGCGTTAAACGGTATGGCGTCGTTATAAATAAAGCTGTTAGCGTGTTTGCCAAATAAACTATTAACGCTATTGACTATATCGGTGCTCGAGCGAAAGTTAGTCCCCAGCGTAAATTGCTGATCAGTCTGTACAGCTTCTTTTGCGCCAATGTACGTAAAAATATCTGCGCCCCTAAAGCCATAAATAGCTTGTTTAGGGTCGCCTATCATGGCAAGCGTGGTATTTTGTTGCCCATAAATTTTACTAAAAATACCGTACTGAATCGGATCGGTATCTTGGAATTCATCAATCATGGCAACCGGAAACAACTGTGCAATTTTTTGCGCTAGTACGTCGCCTTGCTCGTTATTAAGCGCACTGTGTAAATTGGTCAATAAGTCATCTGGGGTGATAACGCTTTGCTCTTGCTTGCGCTTAACTATTGCGGCTTTTACCCAGCGTGCTGCATGTTGTACAACCGCTATTTTTAGCCCTTGGTTTATGGTGTTGTTAAGGGCGGCAAGCTCGTCAAACTGACTCAGTAATGGATGCACAAATAATGGCTGATTTTTTTTATAATTAGCTACATCGCTTAAGTTTTCTGTACTCCACACTTCAAACGAATACTTGCTAGTGCCAAATTCAAAAAACAAATCACCCCCTAAACAAAATGCTTCAAGCGCACCAAGGCTGCCTTTTCGTGCTGGCGTTTTAGACCCGCTTAAACCCGAGCTTTTAATAGCACCGATAAACTCTTGCTCTAACACCGCTTTTTTAAATGCAGGCACACGGGTTATGTACTCGTCACGGGCTTTCCATACATCATCTAAATTTATTTGTGGTGTAATGTGTGCATTAGCTTTGTTTAAAATGCTCGCCACTTGAGCGAATAAAGACTCTGGTGCGGCAAATACATCTAAAATAGCATCGGTGCGTTCTTTATTAAGTGGGTATACAAACGCACGCCAAAAATCTTTAATGGTTTCAAGTAATATGTCGCGCTCATCTAAAATAAATTCGAGATTAAACGCCACTCCCGACTCAAACGCATGTTGTTTTAGCATCCGCTGACAAAAGCCATGAATAGTAAAAATAGCGGCTTCGTCCATTGATTTAGCAGCTGCATCGAGCAAATCAAACGCGCGGTGCTTATCATCAATTTTGGCAATTACGCCTTCAATGAGTTCGTCGTTTGGGTCTTGCCCAAGCAATGCGTCGCGCGCAGCAATAATTCGGCTGCGTACGCGGTCTTTAATTTCTTGGGTGGCGGCGTCGGTAAAGGTTACAACCAAAATTTGCTCAACACTGAGCGGCGTACTTAACTCACCTTCTATTTGCATACCTAGTAAGTAACGTAAATACAGCCCCGTAATCGTATAGGTTTTGCCGGTACCCGCACTGGCTTCTATTAAACTTTGACCAATGAGCGGCATAGTAAGAGGATTAAGTGCTTGCATGGTCACTCTCCTTTGCGTGTTCAAATAAAGGCGTGAGCAATTTATCACTCCATTTTATAAATTCTTCTTGGCAGTCATTTAGCGATTGCACCGTTAAGCGAATATACGGATTTTCGCCCTCGCCTCGCCCTATGTATTGCGGGCTAAATTTGCTCATTGCTTTTGTTATATCGCCGCCGCTTTTAACGTATTCATAACCACTTACCGGAAAGAACGGCACAGGCTCCGCGCGCAGCGCTTTGTATAACTCAAACCAATCAAGTAACAATGCATCGGCATCAGCTTTATTAATTGGCGCAAAGGTAATTTGCTTATCAAGCCCAAGTAACAATGTTTCTACTTGTTGATCCATACTTTGCGCTGCGAGGTGATAAATAAAGCCTTTAATTAAATCTTTCGCTTTAATACTCGCACTGCGGTAAAACACTTGTTTTTGCAAATACACATGATTGAGCCAGCCCTCTATTTTAGTGCCTTCAATGGTAAGCAAAACTTCTATTGGCTCACTTTTCCCGCCTTTAATGTGCTCTTTTACTTGCCCTGCAAGCGCGTCAACTCGGTGCTCCATACTCTCAAATATGAGACTGCCTACATTGGCTTGAGGTAACTCACCCCGCTGCAGTATTTGCTCGGTACTTAGGGGTTGCTCGTTTATGTTTGCTTCGAGTATTTCATCAAGGTAAAAATAACGGCGCAGCGCATCTAGGCTAAAGGGTTCTTCGTCTTTTGCTACTTCGTTAAATTGTGGCAGGCGTAAGCCCAATGTTTGTTGATAAAAGCTCTCTTGTGCGCTGCACACACTTCTAATAAACACATCAAGATCTAGCTGATCTGGCACAGTCACATCAAGCGCAATAACTGGCTCTGGTTTAATTGACTCACTTGGCAGCCAAATTGGATTGTAACTGTGGTTGCTCAGCACAGTATTTGCTTGCTCATCGGCTAAATAGTAATGGCTATTAAAGGGCTGTAAATGCTGCTGATTAATTAGACATGCGGGCAGCGTTTTTTCACTCTTTTCGCTTAATACAAAACTACGCCCAATATATTCTAACAGCTCGCTTACAAGGGTTGATGGCATGCGCGGTTGGTTATCAAAACACGAGCGACCAATGTAACTCATGTATAAGTTGTCGCGGGCACTCAGTAGCGCTTCTAAAAATAAGTAGCGGTCATCTAATTTACGTGATCGGTCACCTTTTTGCTTTTTAGAATAAGGCACTAAGTCAAAACCAATAGGCTGTACGTTACGCGGGTAGTCAGCATCGTTTAAGCCCAGCATGCATACCACTTTAAATGGTACGGCGCGCATGGGCATAAGCGTACAAAAGTTTACTTGCCCAACCAAAAACCGCTGCCCTACGCCTTTTTCTTGAATGCCTTGTTTAACTAAGTAACTAACAATACGCTGCGAAACTGCTTTACTGTAATCGCCGTTGTCGTGGTGTTTTTGTAACTCTTCGAGCACGTTTTGAAGTACTAATAAATCCCAGCTGTCGTCGCTTTCACTTTCGTATATGGCGTTTAATAGCTCGCTTAAAATATGCGCTTTATTAGTGAGCGTATCATCGGGCGTTAGCTGCTCTTTAAAGCTTTGCAGTACATCAATAAAATGCACGAGCTTGTTGAGCGTATCAAGCGCCATGCCTTCTACTTCATCAGCGCTGTAAATACCGTTAAACGGGCATTGTTCGTCGCGCATGGCTATACCAAGCAGTAAACGGTTGAGCCCATGTTGCCAGGTATTTAAATCGATAGCGGGTAAATCAAAGCTGCTTTTATGCGCTGCGTTTATACCCCATTTTACCCCTACACGTTCAAGCCAATATTGAATTTGCTCGTATTCGTGCGCTTCAAGCCCAAACTTTTCGGCTATTTGCGTCACTTGTAATAAATCGAGAATATCCGACACACCAAAGCGCGAAAACGGTAAGTTAGCTAAACTCGCAAATGAACTAAGGACGGGCTTTTCTTGCTCTATGGCTAAATCGGCTAATGCGTACGGAATAAAACGGCTGCCTTGCGCCCCGCCAAATACAGCTTCAATATAAGGGCTGTAAGTGCCTACATCGGGCATCATGACAATTATGTCTTTGGGAGTAAGCGTTGGGTTTTGATTAAATAAGTTAAGTAAGTAGTCGTGCAAGCGCTCAACTTCTCTGAGCGGTGTATGGCAATCGCTGAGCGTAATACTGGTGTCGGTTGCGCTGATTGGTAACTTACCTTCGTCGTTTATAAACCACTCTTTGTTATCGGTCAGCGATTCGCCTTTAAACGCAAGCTGATAAATCTCGCTTTGTACTTGCCCTAGTAAGGTGTCGTCAAACACATCAATAAAACCATCAATCCAACGGGCATCTAACTGTACAAGTTGTTCAAAATAGTCGCGACCTAATTTACCCCACGACGATAACAACGGATTACCAATAAAGTAGTATTCTTCATCTGGATTGGTTTGTTTTTTTTGTTGCGCTTCCACCAGCGGCATTTTAGCGTATTTAGCGCTTATTTTAGCTGCTGTTTTTTCATCTATAATATCGCCCCAGTAATGCTCACTCGGGTTAAAAAAGAATAATATAACCTCTGTTTTTTTACTCAGCGCTGCAAACACCTCAAGCTGGGAGCTGGCAATCGCCGATATACCAAATAAACTAATGCGTTGTGGCAGTATGCTATTATCCATAGTCTCAAGTGCTGCAAGTAATTGCCCTTGCATGTTAGCGCGATGAAATTGGCTTTGCCCAAGTTCTTGGCTTAGCTTTACAATGCGTCGCCATAAATCAGGTTGCCATGGGGCAATGGCTACATCTACGTCATCAAGCTCATCTTTGCCGCTATCCCATGTGGCTATCCAGTGCGGTCGGTACATTAAATATTGGTCGTACACATCGGCTATTTTTTCGCATAGCGCAAAGGTTTTTTGCCCGTCAATATCGCCCTCTAAATAGGTTTTTAGCGGCAAATAAAGCGGTTCATCAATGCAGGTTGGTAAAATTGCAAACAGTTTCCAAGCAAGGTTGGGCTTATTAAATGCCGACTCTTTAGGGACATTTGGCAGTAATTGCTGATACAACTGCCAAATAAAGCTCGACGGCAGCGGAAAATCTACCTGCGCTGCAACCCCTAAGTTTTCGCTCAAACCTATTTTTAACCACTGCGACATACCCGGCGATTGCACTAGCACCACTTCTTTGTCGAACGGGCTTTGCAATGGGTTTATTTTTAACAGCTGGTGGAACTGCGCTTGCAGGGCTTCCATCCGGTTTGATTGAATAATATTTAGCATATAACACTGACCTTGCTTGAGATAAAACCAGTGTAAGATATTTTCAATATTAGGGGTAGCGCAAACAGGTAATTGATATTAATAAATCAGAGAGTTAGCAAGTAATTTAAACGCACAGCATTAATTTTGATCACTGTGCGTTTTTGTTTATAGAGTAATGTTATTTATAAGGGCTAATACTTGATAAACTAAAGTCACTTTGCATTATTACTTGGCCATCAATGCCTTTTAATTTAAGTGAAATAGTGGGATCAGTTTGATGCCAGTCTATGCTTAAATCACCGTAATTTACGTTATGAGTATAATTCCCTACTCGGTGCTTGTTAGGGCTTACGTCTTTCCATTTTTCAGTTAAGCCTGAGCTGGTCATCTCAATTAATGGGTAATCAAGGTTTTGCTGGTACTTTGATATTTCACCCCAGTGCGTATCGCCGCTGATGATCACGACCCCATTTACTTTATGCTTTTTAATCAATGCAAATAAACGGTTTCTATCTTCAGGAAAGTTTGCCCATGACTCCCAACCTGTAAAATCGGGTAAAAGCTGTAAGCTTGAGGCAATCAATTTAATTGCAGCAGGCTTTTTAAGCTCTTGTTCAAGCCATTGCCACTCGGCTTCACCTAGCATTGATGCGCCCTTCACTTCACTAGGACTATACGGGCCTTGGTTATTTAACTTACGTTTAGTGTAGTATTCAAGCTCACCTACATGGTTTAACGCATCACGGTTCCAACGTAAATCAGGCATTATTACTTGTATGGTTTGCTCATTTTCACCATACATGTACGAGGTATAAATTCCATCAGAGCGAGTGCGACGCGCTGAGTTTGCAGGCTCACCCCAAAAATTAAGCATAATTTGGCGTGATTGCTCTTTATGCGGATACTCTTTACCTGCATCGTTTTGGCCATAATCGTGGTCATCCCACATAGCAATAATAGGCGTTTGCGCTTTTAACGTTTTAAAACCAGGCTTTGCCCCTAAACGTTGGTACTTATCGGTAAGTACATCCATATCGTTGGTATCGCCGTAGATATTGTCACCCAAAAATATAAACAAATCGCCTTTCTCTTTGTTAATTGCATTAAATATGGGTATCTTTTTATCTTGATGCCCACACGAACCAAATAGAATTTTAGATGGCGCGGCAGTAACACCTGTACTAATAACCAAACTCAACACCAAGGCAAATAGGGTTAATGGTTTTAATAGGTTCTTCATTTTAAAATCTCGCTAATAGCAGGCGCCATATTTGAATTTATTTCATTTGGATTCTGCCCAAGCGCCTTTAAAACGGTCGCCGCTATTTGCGCTTGTTTAAGCTCATTTTTAGTTTTAATTAAGCCACTACCTTTTACTGCGGGGCCAATGGCTGCAAGCCAAATATATTCAGAGCCGACAATTCCTTCTGGGTAGGTATTTTCACCTAACTCTAGCTCAGTAAGTGCACGTTTAGAGCTGTGATGTTGCCAATCGTTGGCATTATTGCCACGGCCGTGATCAGTAGTAATAATTAGTGTGGTGTTATTTTTATAACCCGCTGTAGTTTGAATGGTTGCCCATAAGTCTTTTATAAACGCGTCACTTTGCCTTGCCGATTTAAGGTATTGATCGTAGTGACCATCATGCGCAAAGTCATCGGTTTCGCCTAAACTTATCACTAACAACTTAGGCTTTTTAGCCAACATATACGCTTTAGCAAAGCGGTATGTAAAACTGTCTAGTCGTACGTTATACCAAGGACTGGGGATTTCGTTTTGTAGCGCATTTAACAGTGGCGCATCTGTGAATAAATTCTCTTCAATTGACATAAAACCTGCATTTACATACACGTTACTGCGCTTAGTATTTACAATGTATGGGAACACATCCCAACTACCAAATAAGGCTGTGCTATCTTTAAACTCAGGTAACTTATCTAAACGCTCTAAAATAGTTTTATTTGGGTTGAGCACTTTGTTATTACTATTTATATTTTCGTCAACTTCACCGGTGAGTATTTCGTTATAACCAGGGTATGAAAAATACCACGGGTTACTTACCGACATAGTAGAGCCGTTAGCTCTATCGCCAATTATAATCCCTTTTTTAGCCACTACTTGCGTTAAAAAAGGCATTAGTAATTGCTGGCGCTCATTTGCTGTTTTTGCCCAAAACTGGGTCTTTAATTGCTCTGGCTTTTTAACAAAATCAGTATTATTAATTAAGCTATTATCAGCCCCATAAAATACTTCTTGCCAGCGTACTCCATCAAGCGTTACCAGCACTACATTTTGCGCTGCTGTTGCAAAGTTACTCGCTAATACACTTAAGCTAAATAGTGTTACTTTTATAATTGTTTTCATCGCGTTTGCGCCTTTTCATATAATAAAGCCCATCAATGATGGGCTTTATTTTAATTCAATTACTAAAACTTAATTAAAAGTCAGCGGTAAATGTAACTGCTGCGGTGCGTGGCGCGCCAATGTAATAAGTAGCGCCGTTACCAGTACCACCTGCTAAGTAGCTTTTGTCAGTAACGTTATAAACAACAAACGATACGTCAATGGCTTTAAACGGACCTGCATCTACGTCAGTTGAATAACCTGCATTAAAATCAAGTACGGTGTAGCCGTCTACTTTATTACGCGTGCGAGTGTCTTCGTCTTGCCATGCACCTAAGCGCTCACCAGTGTATTTAGCCGATAAACCAACACGAAAGCCATCGCTAAAGTAATCGGTAGATACCACAAATAAATCTTCTGATGAATCTATTATGCTGTCGCCTTTTCTAAAGCTCGGTGCTACCTCATTACCACTTTCATCTCTTAATATTACACCCTGTGAATCGTATGCATTTGGATCATCGGATGAATACTCAGAACTGCTATTTGTATACGACGAGTACACACTCCAGCTTGGTGTTAACATATAGCTTGCTGCAAGCTCAAGCCCATTTGAGTCAATCCCCCCTACATTTACGTACGAGCCATTTGTACCAATGGTGTAATCAATGCCGTCTGTGCCACTACCAGGGGCAATAAAGGTAATGCGGTTATCAAACTTAACACTGTAAGCCGTTGCTGTAAGGGTTAATCTGTCGGCTTGGTAACGTACACCAAAGTCGATGTTGTCGGCAGTTTCTGGCTCTATGTTTGTAAGTGTTGAGCTATCTCGCTCAAGCACACCGTCTTTTATTGCTGAAAAATTCTCGCTGTAACTAGCAAATAATTCTGTGCTGTTATTTAGTTGATACAATACGCCACCGCTAAATAACACGTCTGAGTCGCTATCTACTTTATCTGATCTTTCGTTAGCAAAGTGGTCATACTTTTGTAATTCAACTAAATACTGTTTTGCACCAATATTTAATGTTAAGTCACCAAAATTAATCGAGTCTTGTAAGTACCATTTGAATGTATCGGTATCAAAAGTGTTTTTGTATTGTGTCCAGTAAGGCGTGCTATCAAAGTGATGATAAATACGCGCGTCAATTACTTTGTGCCAATCACGCGATTCATCACGCTCACTTTGCTCATACCAAAAGCCCGCTTCTATATCGTGATCACCAAATGTAGCTTGGTAATTTGCCGTTACACCTAAACGATCTTTGTTGTAATGCGTATGGCGGTAAGACATAACCGGCGTTGCTGTTGCATCGTAACACGCAGGATTTAAACCAGGACCCGACTCCCATGGCCAGCTCAAACTTTGCGTACAATCGGCATTGGGTGCAAGCGGGTTGCCTTCACTATCAGCAAAACCATAAGAGCCTGCATTAGTGCCACCCTCGGTTGTTGGGTCACCATTTTCATCAACAGGTGTTGTTAAATAAGGTGGGATCCAATCGCCGCGACCTGAATTTTTATGATAATAAGGGCTAACAGTTAATAATGAAGTTGGTGAAATAGCGTATTCAAATTTTAAATAGCCTAAGGTATTTTCACGAAGCGTTCCCCAACCTTCTGCAAACATTTGATCAAAGTGCGGAACTCCCGTCCAATTCCATGTTAGCTGATCCCAGTCTGGAGTTTGTTCAAACTGCTCAAGGCTTACGCTGTTATAGTTTGTCTCGCTTACATCATCGTAAGATAAACGACCAGTAAGTGTTAAATCGTCAAAATTAGATACAAACTTAAGCTCAGCGTGTTGGTTGTCTTTGCCCCCATTACTGCCTGAACCAATCCAGCGGCTTGTATCTGTTTGCGAGTAACTTACGTACGCTTGTGTGTTATTAAAAACAGTGCCTGTTTCGTGTTTAATATAATAACGCGTGGCATCGTGGCTGCCTGATGTATAAGCAAAGGTAGTGCCTTTTTCAAGGCTTGGGTCTTTACTTACAAAGTTAAATGTCCCGCCTAGTGCTTCAAGTGAAGCCGACTTAATATCAGAGGTACCTTGACCTACTTCTACCGTTGCTAAATTTTCACTCTCCAAGTAACGGTTAGCTTTAGCACCACCGCCGTAATTAGAGCCACCATTGGGAATGCCATCAACGGTCATACCTAATTGTTGTTGGTTCCCATCAATACTAAAACCACGCATAGTGATTGTAGTAGACCAATCGTCGCCACCAAATGCATCACCTTCGTTTATGCTAATACCTGGTAAGTTATCAATAACCGATAATATGCTCGATACCGAACTTTGTTGCTCAAGCATTGCAGGCTCAATAACATTGTTAGCGTAGCTCGTTGGTTTAGCAACCACGGTTACTTCTTCTATGGTGTTGTCGTTAGCATAAGTAGATGTTGATACCGCCATAGCAACTGCCATGCTCAATAGCGATTTGTTTTTTAAAGCGTACATTGTTGTCCCGTTTAGTTTTAATTATGAAATATGAAAACGCGGACAGTATGAATTTTAAATATGACAACGAGGATGAACTTTATTTACATAAAGGTTAAACAAATATGGAAGATTTATGGCGGGAATATGTACAAAAAAAGACACCCAAAGGTTTAGCTTAAGGTGCCTTAATAACTAAATATAATAATTAGCTGTTACTTTAATTCAGCTAGCATTTCATCGCTGTAAGGTACTAACTCTTCACCGTTTGCAATTTTGCTAATGTAATCTGGGTTTGCGATAAGTGGGCGACCAATAGCGATTAAATCAAACTTAGCATCGTTAATTGCCTCTTTTGCTGACTCAAAAGTATAGCTGCCTACGCCTACTAATGTACCTTTGTAGCCTGCACGTAAAAATTCAGACGTCGTTTTACCTTCAAGCGACTCAAACGCTGTACTGTCGTCAAAAATACCGCCGTGTAAGTATGCTAAATCTCTCTTCTCAAGCTCTGGTAATAAGTAATCAAATACCGCTTTATCACGGTTATCTTCGCTCATATTAAAATAAGCACCCGGTGTAACACGTAAAGCAGTACGCTCATTACCTACAGCGGCGATAACTGCATCGGTTACTTCTAGTGCAAAACGCGACATATTTTCAGGCGTTTGACCGTATTCGTCGCTGCGTGTATTTGCAGCGTAATGTAAAAACTGGTCAATCAAATACCCGTTAGCACCGTGAATTTCTACCCCGTCAAAACCCGCTTCAATCGCATTTTCTGCCGCTTTTGCGTAATCAGCTACTAGGCCCTTAATGTCATCTATAGTCGCTGCTTTTGGTGTGATATATGTAAGCTCACGCATACGAGGTACAGAGCCTTCAACGCCAATTGCCGATGGTGCCAGTACATCGCCATCAAAAAAGTGAGGATGTGCAACACGGCCAACATGCCAAAGCTGTGCAAACATTTTGCCGCCATTAGCGTGCACTGCGTCTGTTACTTTTTTCCAACCTTGAATTTGCTCACTGGTAAATAAACCCGGTGTATTTGGGTAACCTTGCGCATCTGGACGAATAATAGTTGCTTCGCTAATAATTAAACCGGTTTCGGCACGGCGAGCATAATATTCAACCATATCTTGTGTTGGCACTAAGTTATCGTCAGCCATACAACGCGTTAATGGCGCCATAAGTACGCGGTTTTTAAGCTCAATCGTATTATTTAGTTTAAACGGAGCAAGTAAATCAGTAGTCATTTTTCAATCCTTCATTAAGTATATGCTTACTACAATGTGGCCTTTTTACAAACATTCAAGCTTATTTTGAATGATCGCTCAAATTAGTTGTGACTTATACTGCTCAATATACAAATTAGATCTGCATTGCTGAAATTAAATAGCAACTTTTCAACACTCTGTCATATAACTCGATATACTTGTGTGCATATAATTGAGATATAGTAATTAAGAGTGAGCTAATTATGACAACGCCAAATTTAAGCGAAGAACAAGCTGTAATTTTAGGGCTTGGGGCAAAAAAACGCCTAGCCTATATGTTCGAAACCGTACAACAATTTAAACAAGTATGGATTTTAAACGACGATGATGGCTGCGTTATGCTTGCCAACGAAGATGACGACTGCGTACCAGTTTGGCCAACTCGCGAATTTGCAGAGGCATGGGCAACTGGCGAATGGGCTGGCTGCAGCGCTAAAGCAATTCCACTTGCTGATTGGTTTAGTCGCTGGACACCAGGCCTTGAAGAAGATGACCTACTTATTGCTGCCTTTCCTACTGAGGAAGACGACGGCACGATATTGTTTTCAGACGAGTTTGAAAAACAATTAAGAGCACCGAAGAAAAAATATTAAGGTTCAAAGCCTAAATACTCAGAGTTATTAATTTATAAACACGGCACTTAATTTAGTGCCGCGTTTTTATTGGCAATTTCTAAAATCCAAATAAGCCTGCGTAATAGCATCTGGATTTTCTACTTGCGGATAATGCCCAAGCTCTACAAACTCTTGTACGCGCGCATTGGGAATAAGCTTTTTATAATGTTCAATCATGTGCTTACCAGAGATAGGATCTTCTGCGCCTGCTATAAACGTAAGTGGTATATTGCTGTTTATGATGGCACCAACCCAACGTTCTCGGTTTTGCTGCCTCTGCTTTATATAACTAATGAGTTTAGGCATAACGGCTAAACCATCTTTATAAATTAGCAACTCCCAAAGTGTGTCTACCACTTGTTTTGAAGGCGGTGTACTTTTACTAAAAATAGTCACTAAATTATTGGCAAATTTTTGTTTATTCATTAATTTTGGCACTATCCAACCTAGCTTTGAAAGTAAAAGCTTTTGTATAAATAATGGTTTATGCACCTCAGGAAATAACCCACCATTTAAAAAACACACGCTGTTTATTTTAAAGTCACTTTGACTAACCACTTGCCTTGCTAATAACTCTTGAGCCACTGTATCGCCATAGTCATGAGCTAAAATATGTACGTCATTAATATTTAACGTTTTTAAAAATTGGGTATATAAGTCGGCTTGTTCGGTAATTTTATAAGTAGCGTTTATTGGTTTATCTGACAAACCAAAACCTAGCATATCGAGCGTAATTACAAAATAATGTTCACTAAGCGTTTGCCACATACCTTCCCAATCCCAGCTAGCACTTGGAAAGCCATGTATTAAAAGCAGCGCAGGCTTAGTTATATCACCAGCTATTTTTGTAAATATTTGATGGCCAGAAATATGAGTGAATTGGCCCTGCGATTGCCACTGTTGAAGAGAAAACATATATTAGCTTTATTTTTATTATCTATTTGTTAGTTTTATCATAGTGGTAATTAATAAAGGAAATAAAACCAATGTATAAATTTGCATTGGCTTATTAAACGTTATTTTAAAATTTAATAGTGTAATCTACATAAACTCGGTGGTCGGCTCTGTCGCCTTTAACACCATCAACGCTGCCTGATTTTTCGGTTGTATAATCTACAAATAACCAGCGCAAACTTAAGCCTTTTATTTTCTCAACTTTATAGCGCGTATCTACAGCCCAATATTTTTCATCAGCTGTGCCAGCTAACTTACCCAGCGCAGAGTTTTCAGCATCGCTACCGCTTGTGTAGTAAAACTTTGTTGTTAAACCTGGCGATACTGCTTTTAAATCAATGCCAAAACGTGCCTGCCACGTTGCCTCGTTTTGATTTGTTAAATCGGCACCAATCAATGAGCGAGTTGGAAATGGGTTTGTACCATGATCGCCACTAAAGTTATCTTCAATCCAAGCATCACTTACTTTAGTAAATGCCACACCTACACTCCAAATATCTTTTTTCCAATCAGCATCTAAGTAATAGGCAAATCCATCGTTTTCACTTTTAGTTAAACCTGTTAATGCGCCAGTTGCATCTTCATCATCTAAATCGCCGCCCTCTGCGCCTGTTACAAATAAATCACCATCATCTTGTGAGGTAAATATGCCAGTTGAAAGGGTTAACTTACTTTGCTCAAGTTTAATGTCGTAACTAATTTTTAATCCCATTTTACTTAGATAATTGTGGGAATTTAAATATTCAGCCTCTAATGTTATGTTGTCTTTTTTATGCGTAGCACCTACGCCCCAAATTACGCTAATGGCGCCAGGTGCCGATTGATCGGTAGAAAAGTCTTCCCATCTTTCATCATGTCGACGGCTCCATTTATCGTATACGTAACCATATAATTTAGTGTTGCCAATTTTGTAATCGCCAAAAACACCTCGAAAAGTATTAGGAATAGCACGGCTGCCTGAGCTTTTTAAAAGCATGCTTTTGGTTTTTTGCCCACCTACTTTAACGTGACCGTTTTTGCCCAATTTAAAATCTAAAAAATATTGACCAAATTTAGAAAAGCTATCGTCTACTCCACCACTCTCATTACCTGCTGGTAAAATATTACCTGCGGCTGAACCTGTAGAGTTAATATTCATTACGGTGTAAGTCGATACACCCACATTCAATAAATCATTTATATAACCTGATGTGTAATTGAGCTCTATACCTTGAGCAAAAGTTGAATCGTCACTTGCGTCGTTATCGTAGTCACGGTCGAAATAAATTGATCTAAGTTTTATATTAAATTCATCTTGTTCTGTCAGCCCATTAACAGCAGCATACGAAGGAATAGAAATGCATGTTAATACTGCGCCTGTTGCCGCAAGTAATTTAGATACTCGGTGAGCCATAGTTATCTCCGTTACCTTGTTTTTTAAGTTTTTACTGTGCAGCACATAGGGATATGTATGCTTTTTGACCTACACGGCAAACATGTCATAAGGTAATTACATTTCAAGTAATTACCTTTCTTTCATGCTAATAAATATAGAACAATATAAATTTATAATGTTTTAATTTTTATATTATAAAATAGTAAGAGTTTGTTTTATTACGGATGAATTGTAAAAACTGGTAAAGATTACCTCTTACTCACTCGTATCTAAGTCACTAATTTTATTTAAAAAAATCATAATATTAATTTAATTTTACTTGATTTAAACTTACCTAAGTAAAGTTATGAGCTGCTGATTTCTTCTAAAAATCAATAAGCACAAAAACCAGCACCTTTTGCTACTACTTTTGTTGGTATCTATAAAGTGATGCAGAATTTATAAATTATTATATTTATATGCACTTTAGTTTTATCTTAAGGCTTAAAATCAACTTTTTAGACTCCCCCTACTCTAAACCTCTATAAAATATATACATTCCAATTAATAACAAAGTTGTGTCTTGAATAATAGGTGCTATATTTATCACGTTATTAAAATAGAAACACCCTTACTGCGACTCATGAAAAAGGATTAATTAATGATTCAAGCACGACCGGTTAATAAAGGGTTATTAATCTCACTGCTTCCTCACGTCATTTTATTAGTTGCGGGCATTATACTTACCTACTTTGCTCATATTAAACACCAAGAAGCCATAAAAAATAAAATAAACAATGCGCTTGATAACCGCCTATCATCGCTTTCTACAGGTATTAACAGTAGGCTCGATTTGTATCAATATGGGCTATTTGGTTTAAAGGGCTTTGTACATGGGATAGGTGCAAATAACTTAAACTATCAAGCCATAACTAACTACTCTGGGAGCCGTAACTACGCTAAAGAATTCCCTGGAGCTAATGGTATTGGTTATATAAAAAAAGTTAGCGTTGAGCAATTAAATAAATTTTTAAATGATGCAAAAAACGATAGACCCGATCAGACATTTAATTTGAATACACTCGTAGCGACTAGTGATGAGCATTTTATAATTCAATATATTTTTCCTGAGCAAAAAAACTTACAAGCAATTGGATTAGATATTGGATCTGAGAGCATGCGCAAACAGGCAGCACTAAATGCTGCCATAAATAATACAACCCAATTAACGGCGCCACTGACTTTAGTACAAGCGAATAAACTCTCACAACAAGGCTTTTTAATATTAGTGCCAATATATAAAACCATTATTATTTCTGATAATAAAAAACAGCGCCTTAATGAGCTTTTAGGTTGGGCATATTCGCCGTTGTTAATTGATAAAATTTTAGACTCACTTTCACACCTTGATGAAAATCAACTAACGATAAGTGATATCAATAACAATACTGAGACTGATTTTTTTAGTTATGGCATAAAAAGCAAAACTAACGATTATCAATTAACTAAAATTATAAAATTAATGGGTAGAACGTGGAAAATTACCATTGATGCCTCAGACGCCTTTATTTATAACCTTCATCTCCCTAGTCGGTATCAAGCCATTGTTAATGGCTCTTTCGCCACTATTGGCTGTATGTTTGTAGTTTTTTTAATGCAATTGTTTATTTTTAGAAGAAACCAAAGAATTAAGAGAAAAACACTTCAGGCTAAAAAAAATAAACTCGCATTGCAGCAAGCAAACTTAAAACTAGAAAGCGAAGTTAAACAACGTACGCAAGAAATAGCCGATATGAGCATGCTCCAACAAAGTATTTTAAACAGTGCTAGTTATTCAATTATAGCGACCGACACAAACGGCTTAATCACTCTATTTAATCCTGCCTCTGAAAAGTTATTAGGCTACAAAGCGCAAGATGTTATTGGCATTAAAAACCCTGGCATATTTCATTTAAAAGAAGAAATTATAAAAAAGGCTAAACTACTTAGTGCTGAATTAAATAAACCTGTCACCCCTGGTTTTGAAGTATTTATCTTAAAAGCAACAGCAACAGAGCCAGATATTAATCAATGGACATACATTTCTTCTACAGGCGAGCAAATACAAGTTAATTTAAGTGTCACCTCGTTGTTAAATAACGAAGGAGACACCGTTGGCTACTTAGGCATTGCTTACGATTTAACAGAACAAATTGACCACGAGCAAGCCCTTGGTCACTCAAAAGAACTTGCTGAGCAAGCATCGCAAGCAAAGTCTGAGTTTTTAGCAAATATGAGCCACGAAATACGAACCCCGATGAACGGTATACTTGGCACATTACAACTATTACAAGAACAACCGCTTAATGAAAAATCAAAAGAGTATTTAAAAAAATCACTGTATTCAACTCGAGCACTCACCACCATTATTAACGATATTCTTGATTTTTCTAAAATTGAGGCTGGCAAGCTCTCATTAGAGCATAAGCCTTTTGACTTTTTTGAACTTATTCATCACTTAGATTCAGACCTAGGTGTGCAAGCGACAGATAAAAACATTTACCTTAAATTTGTGATTGATATAGAGCACAAGCATTGGGTGGGCGACCCAGTTAGACTCAGACAGGTATTTTTAAACTTAATATCTAACGCGATTAAGTTTACATCTCAAGGTGGCGTTACAGTAACGTTTAGGCTAACCGACGAAAAAAAAATATGCTGTTGTATATCAGACTCCGGAATTGGAATCTCTGAGCAAGCAATTGATCGATTGTTTGAGCGCTTTGAACAAGCTGAGCAATCAACCACGCGTGAATATGGTGGTACGGGCCTTGGCTTACCCATCACTAAATCATTAATAGGCCTTATGAATGGCGAAATTAAAGTAACAAGCCAGTTAGGTTCAGGGAGTCAGTTTTATGTGTACTTACCATTAAAACAAGCGCAGGTGGATGACAGCACATTAACAACCAAAAATATTGAGCTTCCTGACCTATCTGGAAAAATTATTTTATTAGCTGAAGATAATAAAATAAATCAGCTTGTTGCAGCTGCGATGCTTGAACCCACTAAAGCCACCATTATTATTGCCAACAATGGTTTAGAAGCGATTTCATTATACGAGTTACACAAACCAGACATTATTTTTATGGACATTCAAATGCCAAAAATGGATGGTCTTCAGGCATGTAAAAAAATTAAGGCGCTTAATAGCGAACAAATTGTTATTGCATTAACTGCTAATGTTTTTACAGAACAAAAAGAAATATACAGGCAGCTATTTGATGGTTACGTTTCAAAACCAATCGAAAAACATGAACTTGTCGGCATGTTATCGACACTTTGCTTAGTAAATAATTAGTCATTCTGAGGGCATTAAAAAACCCAGTTATTGTTACCTTTCGATATTAATAACTGGGCTCTAAGAATAATGGTGGGGGAGAGGGATTCACTTAAACCACCCAATCAATTGATTATAAATAATATATAATAACCAATAACAAAACAGGAATACCAATAGGTATACTATAACAATAACTTCTACTATGTAGCTCAACTAGGCATCTTATATAAATTTAACTAGTCATTAATCTGATGGAGGAATAGTTGCCATATCAATAGCGGCTTCATTTGGCTCATTCCAATTTTTACAGGTTATATTATCATCCCCGCTGCGACCTTTCATCAAATCGGTGTCACTTTTTGACTCTTCAGTGTCAGAACTAGCAACAGTGTCAGAACTAACAACAGACTCAGTTTTCACTTCTGATTTATCCAAATTATATTGCTGAATTTCTGATAGCAAAGGCTCTACCAAAGTAACTAGCATCCCTAGCCTTTCCTCTAAACTTGATAATCTTTCATCGAGCTTATCTGAAGCTATATTCACTTTAACTATTTCTTTATTTTTAGTTTTAGTAAAAACATTTAATACCTCAACTTCCATTTTTTCATTAAAAAATAACTTTGGATTTTTATGAGCGTAACGAATTAAATCTTCTACATACTTTGATTTAGTAGTATCTGCATTTTTACTCAATTTATTCAACTTTTGCTTCAAGTTCGTGCATATTTCCAATTGAATTTTTTGTACATTAACCTGTTTGTTATTTGTATTTCTTATTTGATAATTTAACTCTTTATTCAGTTTATTAATAAATGTCCTTTGCTCAGCTTGGGTAGAGTAGAGTTTACTGACCTCTTCAATTATAAAGTCTTTGAGTTCTACAGAGCCATAGAAATCTAAATTATTACCAAAATGTTTAACCAGCAACTCTTTTAATTGATCACAATCATTATTCACCCATTTCAAGTTATTACTACCTAGTAACCAGTCACTCATTAAAGCCATCCTCATATTTAAGCTTTCTTACTATAAATAACACTCTCAATATTAACGATATACTTTTCCACTATAGAAGTTTGTAGAGAATGACTTAAAAATAGCATTAAACGCAAATGATATTGAATAAACATTAGCAATAATAATAACAAAACTCTAACCAAACAATTTAACTATAACTAAACACTAACCAAACAAATTTGGAAGCCTCATTTAAATCACAAAATAACCACCTGTTATTGTGTTTATTATAGCATTCTGTTCTACTATCAGACATCTACACCTCACATAAAAACAATAAAATGAATGAGCTTTTTACTTTAACAACTAATTTATCTCCACATGCAAAGTGGATATTAATCCGCTTAATTATAGGGAGAGTAATTGGAGACGAGGTATCTAAAGTTGACTTCATTGAATTAGGATGCTCACACAATAAATTCAAAAAAGTTGTAGATGAACTGCTAAATATCAATGCGATTTCAAAACTAAAAACTGAACATTTTAAGAAAGGCCGACCTGTTGACTCATACATTTTTGTCTACGATAAATATACAGAAATGAATAAATTATTACCGAGCGAAAAGCTTACAAAAATAGAAGACAAAGACTTAAGGGTGCCTATAAAAATAGTATGGTGCTTCTTCGTGCTCAACGAAGATGAGTTTGGCCACGTGGAAAATTTTTCAGTGCCTACCATTGCTAATGCATGCGGAATAAAACCGATGGAGGTAAAAACGGCTGTTACTAAACTTAAAGAACAAAATTTTATTATTCAAATAACAAAAGGATGTACTTACAAACAAAATGAACGATTTACTTACAATGAAAAGAGAGCTAACCCAAAAAGGCCATCAGCATACCTAGTGACCAATTTCGATTCACAGGGAGAGTTAAATATGATTCAAATGGGTAAAATTAGGTTTTACCCTCTATTGGAAATCAAAAATATTAACAAGCATATTTACAAAGATAATTTTATTAAATCCCTCTGTCTTAACTTGGATACTTCAATAGGTGAAAATAGCTCTTTAGCTAAATTCCAAGCAGAAGGCCTGACTTCTATACACATATTTAAAGTCATTAAATTACACTTAGCCAAACAACCTAAAAGTGTTCTAGATAATTTATATTATGTTTTTTTACTTTTACTCACCAAAAGCATCAAAGGTAAAGTATCTATTCAAAACGTTCATAATTCTTTAACTGGCACTAGTAAAACTGATTGTAAGAACTCAACCTTCTACAAAATGTGCCTCGTTATCACCTCACTTGTGAATACAGTTTCAAAATATTTAGTGTTGAGTTGTTACACAAAAGCTAACAGCACTCTACCTTTTAACCAACAAAGCCATAATTTAGAATTAACCGCAGATGCTATATGTACTAGAAAGTATCTATTCATAAAAATAGGTCCTTGCAAAAATAGTAACTCGAGAAAAGATATATTTTTTTTTAAGTTATCCTGAACGATCGCAAACTTTTAGTTGCAACCTTCAAACTTCACAGGTCATAAAATACCAAACTTTAAAGTTTAACCTCAGAGCAACTCAAAATACGCTAAACAACTTATCAGTAATGCATTTCTGTATTTAACCACCACAAACTTAACTGGTTTTATTAGTGTAAATTTCGGTTTGGTAATATTTATAAGAGTTACTAGTAACGAATCTATTATCACGCCAAATACAAATTAAAAAACTACTACTCAGACACCTGATATGAACTAATACTTATCAGGAAAATGAGAATGAATAATTCAACACAGTACCCAGTAACAATCAACCCTACCTACAAGCAATATCAAACACTCGCTAGAGACAGTCAGCCTTTAGTTATGCCCTACTTAGATGCAATTGAGAAAGTCATGCTTGCTGCATGTGCTGAGCATAAAAGAACGTTTGCGGTCAGAATTGATTTAAGGCTACCTGCTTATTCAAATACAATTGATTTAGATAGCAATAAAGTTATTACACGATTTATTGCTTCTCTCGAAGCTCAGATTAAAGCCGATACAAAACGTAAAGTCCGTGAGGGTAAAACGCCACATCCATGCAATATTAGGTATATTTGGGCTAGGGAGCAGAACACTGCTCACCACCAGCATTATCATTGTGTGCTGTTATTCAATAAGGACCGGTACCACTGTACAGGTAAAATAGATGCAGAAAGTGATAACCTGTTTACTCGAATAGTTAAGGCCTGGGCGAGTGCGTTGAGCTTACCGTTGGAAGAAACGATGCAATTAGTTCATTTACCTCAAAATGCACATTACTATCTAGATGTTAATAGTCCCAATTTCACTCAAGACTTCCATGCCCTTTATTTTCGACTAAGTTACTTCGCTAAACTTAATACTAAGCAATACGGATTAGGACAGCGGTGTTTTGGTTATAGTCAAAGGTGATACTTTAACTAAGACCTGTGCTTCTCATAAATTGTTCTAACGCGCTTTTGAGACCTTCAACTAGCTAAATAAGCTCAAACCCTTAGTACATAAGGGCTGGAAAGTTCCCAAAATAGCATTACGAGAAGCGCTATTTACGCTACAAAAGCAAAAAAAGAACGCACTGCATAAATGCGTTCTTTGTTTACTTCTAATCAAATAAACTCGCTACTCCAGCCAATAAGCCACTAGCAAGAGCTAATGGCACCGTAACAGGTGCAGATGCCACACCTAACCCAACTACTATCGCACCAGATACAGCAGCTCCTGCTACAGCACCAGAGCTTACAGCAATAGCCGTTCGTCCGAGTGACGGCTCACTACTACCGGTTATCTGTTTAGATACTTCATTTCCTACTACACCGCATGTAACGGCTTTTTCTAACGACATAACAAACTTACTCCTATTGTATGTAATAAATTTATAGCTCTAACTCTTCAAAGTCTTTATCGATTTCCTCCTGGGTTATTCCAATGTAACGCAGTGTCGTTGCTTCCGAGCTATGGCGAAGCATTTTCATTACACGGGCGATGTCTTGGGTTTTATGATAGAGGTGGTAACCTCGTGTTTTACGCATTGAGTGAGTACCTAGCTTTAAATTAAGCTCTTCACCCACTAACGCAAATGCTCTTGTAACAGCCCTGCGTGACAAGGGTCGTGGTATTGAACTCTTAGATTGTTGATTGCGATACGATTGAAATAAGTAAACATGATTGGGGTGAGTGATACGTACTTCGTGGATAAACGCTAATGCTTTCTGATTAAGCTTAATCTCTGCCAGCTTTCCTGTTTTACTCTCAAATATAATTAACCTGTCGTTTTGAATATCTGTAAACTTAACAGACAACAAATCAGATATACGCAATGCTAGGTTCAATCCTATATTCCAAATATGGCTCATTTGCTTAGAACACCGCTTTTCGAGCAAGTAACTAATTAACTTAACTGTATCAAGGTCCTTAATCGCTTGTACTTCAGCCATTACCAACTCCTTAATCAGTTGTAATACTGACCTGGTAGCAACCCGTGTTGTAATAATCAACAAAGTTAGCCACAAACAAGGTTAAAAGGTCCTTCCCCTCTCGTTCACTCAACCAGCCCACCAGCATGTGATATACCCGCTTAATCACAAAGCACACATCAATCTCTTTTACTAATTCAGAATCAGGTCGGCCCTGGTATGAAAAATCAGTAATGTATATAAGCTCCCAACCAATACCCCGTTTTTCTAGCCTTACCTCAACAGGATGAAATCCACCGGCTTTAGCACTGTAGTCTTTATCACGAAAATTAATAGTTAGCGCCTTAGCACATCCTACCGACTCCCCTGCTTTAGCAACTGCATTAACGATCACACCAAACAATGATTCTGGCACGTTTAATCCTGGCACTTGCTTTATTTTAATAGCCATACCCTACTCCCTTTAAATTAAGCCATGCTCAGCGAATGAATAACTGGTTTCACCAATGATAATGTGATCGACTATCGAAACATCAATTAGATTAAGCGCCTGCTGTAATTTGGTGGTAATAAGCTTGTCAGCTTGAGATGGTGTACTTACGCCTGAAGGATGATTGTGCGCAAGTATTACAGATGCTGCATTTAGCGCTAATACTTCTTTAACCACCTCTCGCGGGTATACGCTTGCTGCGTTAATAGTCCCCCTAAATAACTCTTTGTATTCGAGTATGCGGTTTTGGCTATCTAAGAACAGGACGGCAAAAACCTCATGCTCAATCAACGCCAGCTTATGCCTTAAATATTCTTCACTGTCTTTCGGACATGTTAAAGCCCCATGCCTAAATTGCTTTTGAGCGATTATGTAAGCAGCAGCTTCAAGTATTTGTTCATCACTTACTGGGTGATCGAATTCGTATAGTGACTTGTTATTTTGCATTGTTATGCCCTCTTAATGGTTTATGCAAAATAGTGATGTATATGTCTAACGCTTTTGTTTCGTCTCAGTAAAAAATTACTACCCCCGGAAAGGATATGTACTAATAACCTGACCGGAGAAATCCCATGCGTTTAATCAAATTAAAAGAAGTTTTACATATCACAGGCTTAAGCCGTTCAACTGTATATCGCTTTATGAGCGCTGGTGGATTTCCAATGAAAGTTGAGTTAGGTGGTAACTCTGTAGCCTGGGTAGAAAGTGAAGTTGAAGAATGGATAAGTGAAAAGATTGGGAAAAGAGACAATGTTATATAATTTATTGGTATTTGTGCCTTTAATTTAGCTAACCGCTAAATTAAAGGCACAAATCAATAAAAGATATTATTGGTTCTTAAGAACTTTTACATTAAATGATTTTTTTAATTAATACTTTCCAAAAGGTAGCTTGAATTAACTCCTTTTTTTCTGCCGATTTAGTTTCTGCTTTCAATTGTTCCTTAATATCATTGAAAATACTCTTCATTTGCTCTTTATCACCAAAGCCAATTTCATTTTTTAATATGTAATTCACAGCTGATAACATTGCAGCGGTAACACTAGCAGCTACAGCTGCAGCTGCAGCATCGATAACTCCTGTTGGTGGAAGAAAAGATTTTGCTATCAGAAATAAGTTCATACCAACTTGCTCAGCAGCAAATGTTCCAATGAATGAGATAGCGTTAGCTTTACCAATCATCTCACCTGTGTATAAATAACCTAATGAACCAATAGCTACCGCTTGAGCCCCAAGAATATACGCAGCACTGCCGGGAATAAATGCAGCACCTGCTGCTGTTGCTGTCGCTGTTGAAATTATTGCAAGAGCCTTTTTGCTTTTATCTTTTAATTCTTTAGCAAGTAATAAATCTTTACCTTGCTTTTCCAAAAATACCAACACGTCATCTCTAACTGTATCAATCCCTTTGAGTGTTTTTGGTCGACCATGATTATCAACCTCAATTTCAAATTCTTGACCTCTAAATATTTCTTTATCTTTAGGATCATAACCACGTGAAACTACTGGATAAATCTCCTCCTCTTTTGAAAGTCCTAATTGATCTTTCCATTGTGCTATTACACCTGATAAGTTTTCCTCAGAGAAAGTGTCTGCCTTATTAAGAACAATAAAAACTGCTGTTGATTTTTCTCGTAAATCTTCATAGTGTTTCTTCTGAGATTTATCAGCAGAGCCTGACAATACTAAAATACCAATATCCACACCATCATCTAGCATTTTTATAGTTTCAGCTGAATTTTCACTAACAATATCATCTAATCCAGGTGTATCAGCTATAGAGATGTTTTCTCCTAACTTTTCAAATTTTACTTCTGTAGTCTCACCTGATTTTGCGTTTACACTGAATAAAGGATCTGTCATTTCACGGTCAAAGAAGGCATTTAAAAAAGAGCTTTTACCTGCGCTCACCTTACCTAAAACCAGTACATTCAATGTTGAATCAAGTTTAGTTTTAAAATCATTAAACATTTCATCAACTTTCGCATTCAAATCTTTTTCATTATAATTTTCCATATTTACTCCATTTTATTTAAATTACTATTTTCTTAAATGAATAATAGCGCTTTATATTTACCTTTTTAGATCACAAGCTTGCAAAGTAGCAGCTCACTCTAATACCACTTAACTTCATAACCCCATTGACGACATCAGTTCATGTTCACTCACAACTTCAGGCGTTACTACCGCATCTCTTAGCATGGTTTTCTTTGCGAGTAGTTTGTCTAGGTTCACATCAAACGAATCATATTCTGGGTGTAAAAGGCAGGGTAAGTGAATAAACACAGGCTTTTTTTGACCAATACGATAAACACGATCTGTAGCTTGCGCTTCTTTTGCGGGGTTCCAGTGGCGTTCTAAGTGAACTACATGGTTTGCACCAACAACCGTTAAACCAACACCTGCCGCTACAGGCGACATAATTATAATGTTAAAGCCTTCTTCTGCTTCAAAGTCAGTGATCATCCCTTTACGAGATAGCTGATCTTTTTTTGTAGCAATCGCTTTGCTGTCTCCGTTAATAACATGAATGTTTAGCTCATAAATTTTGTCTAAGCATATTTTAAGAACAGCCTGAAGCTTTTTAGTCGTCGCAAAAATAATTACTTTCTCTTGTTTGTTTTTTATATCTGACAATATATCTAACAACATACGCAACTTTTCAGACTCTTGTAAATTACGCTGTGCCTCTTTGGCATTATTAGGTGGCTGTTTAAAAACCTCATCAAGCCTTGGATGCAAACTAACAGCCCTTAATTGCTGTAATACTGTTAAAGCATGGCCGCCGCCCTGCTCTTTTGCTTTCTCCTTTCTATAGTCTTCAACAATTTGGTTGTAGCCAAGCAACTGGCCTCCGGTCATATTACGAGCTAACTCTGGAGCAAATGCCATATTGTCAGCCAAGTCTTTATGAATGCCTGTTTTTATTGTTTTAGTGGGCATTCCGGTTAGCTCGTCTTCCTTGGTTCGGCGTAACATAAGCTGCCCAGCAGCATTACGTAAATCGTTACCAACTTCTAAACGCACCTCTGCTTTTTCTTCCTCATTAGCACTACTTATTGGCTTAATCCAGCGCTCTCTAAAATAGCTCCAATCGCCTAATAGCCCTGGTTGCGCTGTATCCATTAAACACCAAAACTCGCTTAAACTATTTTCAACAGGAGTACCTGTAGCTAGTAATTTAAAATCAGCTTTTAGTGCTTTAGCTGCACGTGTTGCTTGAGTATTTGGGTTTTTAATATTTTGAGCTTCATCAAATATTACAATTCCCCAGTCAATAACACATAAAGAAAATTGGTAATCCCGTAGCGTTTGATAAGTCGTAATAACAACCCGTCTATCCATATCTAAACGCTTTGTTGCTGCATCAGCCCCAACATGCAAAGCGTAACGAATAGATTTATGATCAGCATGCGAATCATTCATTACCGTCGCAAGCTGCATAGACTCTCGTTCAGCCCCTTGAACTTTAAACTCTTTCAAATCCCTTGATGACTGCAGGACTTTAATATCTCTAAATGGGGAATTTTTAAAAGTAGCTTCAACCTCTTGTTCCCAGTTTTCGAGTAAACTAAGTGGAGCGACTATTAATATAGGCTTTTCGGATTTATTGTTTTGCTTCTGCATTGACAAGTACTCAGCCAGCATAACTAACGTCATATAGGTTTTACCAAGCCCCATATCATCGGCTAGTAAAGCCCCCTGTACTCTATACATATCATCCTGGTTATCTAATTGCGCTGACTTAAGTAACGACATCATCCAGCTAATGCCAGACTCTTGATGAGGGAAAGGTGTTCGCGCTAAATTAGTTCTGTCAAAACTAATACTTCGGTCTAACTGAGCAACTTTATTTACAATGTCTTGATTATGTTCTTCCGCATCTTTTAGTAACAAGGAGACTTGCTCTTTACGAACCAGAGTATCTTCAACTTCAGGTGTATCTGAGTCATCAGAAGGATTTGCTAAATTTTCTCTTACCTCTGCGAGTGTTTCACTAACGCGCTGCTCATCGCGTATGTCAATTAACTCATCATCAACAACAAAACTATCTGCATTTTGCCCTTTAGCTTGCTGGTAACTTTGCTCAAACGATACAACATCTTCCTCGCATTCAAGCAACTTAACTAAGCGCTCTGGTGGCTCACTGTCTGTATTTGTCGAAAACCAGCCATTACTCCCATCGCTGTCTTGACCAAAGGGAATGTGTACCATTTTACCAATACCAGCAACTCTGAGAGAAAACCCAAGATCGAGGTTTAAAATAGACGCATCTAAAAAAGCTGAAGGGGTTTTAATAAATTCTGCGACTTTGTGTGCAGGAATGGTTCTATTTTGCAGTACTTCTTTAACAGCTTGTTTTTTATCGTCAGTAAGCAAAACAATGCGGTCTTTTATTCGCATTACTTGCCCGTCGCCCTGTAACTGAGCTAAGCGATTTTGTAAGTCTTCAGATGATGATCCATCACCAAAGTTTGGGCTAAGCTCTAGGCTACCATCAACCTGTTGATTTGCTGTTACTGTAATTTGTTCTGGTTGTACTAAATCAAATTTATCAAAATGTTTTAAATCTAGTTTTAACCCATGTTTAACTGCTTGCTGTAACTTAGCAACTGCCAACACATTATTTAGCTCAGTGCGGTCATCGGGCGTAAGCGACGAATGTTTTTCTACGGCTAAAACAGCATTAAGCTGCTCTGGCGTCATTAAATATTGTGTTTGCTCACTAAAAAAAAGTATCGGTCCTTTTCTTTTTACTGGATATTTTTGCTGCTCAAATTTTGCAAACAACTGCAGCGAAAAGCTACTTTTAGTTGTTCTACCTTGAATATCAACGTCAAAGTCGTTATTAAAAAAAGGCGGTAACCCTAAAACGTCTGCATCTTCGGGGTCTAATAAACATGCTTGCTCACTATCAAGCCTAAAGCCATTAGGCAGTGTTTCAGCAATATGGCTTTCTTCAAGCATTTTAAGTACTACATGCTGAATAAGCTGACTACTTCCACCCTCACCTTTGTTTAGGCAATGAAATGTAGCTTCATCAGTGGCAAAATTAACGCCATACGAGTCATATACTAAGGAGTATTTATCGTCCGCTAAATGACTATTTTTATTATTAGGCAAAAGCCCTTTTATCAAACTAACAAGTGACATGTATTTTTAAATCCCTTTTTAATATTCCTAAAGTTCATGCTTTTCTCTGAAGTGGGCTACAGCGAACGGCTCCATAACTCTTCAGAGTTTAAGGTGACCCTGCCTTTTGTACGTAAAGTATAAAGTGCAAAATTTACCTGGTGAACACTTTTGCGAAGCTCAAACTCCTGCGCTAAGATATTAGTAATTGAGTTACTATTTATAGGTTGATGTATATCTAGTACATGCAAAATTAAAGACTCCAGCGATTGAGTGGCTTCCGTTTTTGTATCTATTTCTATTTCTACTTTTTCTTTACTTCCTAAAACAGGTAATCCATACCGACTTATATATCTTCTGTATTCGTCTTTATAAAATAGTTTTTCTAAATCGAGTTCAATGCCATTTTGAGTTAAAAAATCAATAGCATTTTTTTGCCAAGAAGTCGGCGAGTGTTGAATAGGCATTAACTCGCCTTTTGGATAGTTCTTTTTAAATTCCTGTGGAAAGCTGTGTGTTAAAGAAGAATGATTTAACTCACTCAAAGAGTAATCGTTAAGCTTCTCACTAGGTAAACCCATATAAATCCATAGCTTAAAGTTATGCGATCCTTCAATGATATGAAAATCACCGCAATCTAAATAAATAATGGAGGTTTGAGTCATTCCTCTAAGGTTTATATAACTGGTTGTTAAACTCTTTCCTAGCACTCGCTTAACTGTATGCTCTGCTTGGTTTCCAAGCATTAGCCGTGCATTTCGCACAAACCCATGTTCATAAAGCCCTTCTAAAAAGCGCTTACGTGCAGGGAACATTCTATTTAACGCTTCATCACCGGTGTAATTTGCGTACTCTTCAATAGCGCCTAAAAATAACCGCAAGTCTTCTTTGGCAAGCCAGCTTGTTACCGCCTTTACCCTACTCTCACCAATGGGCTTCCACCACTGGCGGTAATTTGTAGCTGTATTAGCAATACGCGGGTCGCCAGCTAAATTCAGTACAAAGTTTTGCCATATTTCACTTGGTGCACCAGCAGAGCGGTCAATAATAATTTCAAGCGCTATGTGCCCTATTCGTTTACCTTCTTCAAAAGGCATTGTGGCAACATCTTGTTTTAGTAGCTCATGCAGAACATCATGTTGCTCACCAACGGGAATTTCTTTCAGTGTATCCAGGTAATATTGCGCGTGACAAATATCTAAAAAACGCCCTTGCGGCAGCTCGTTTAAGCGTAGTTTTTTTAATTGTTCGCTTAAGTCTAAGTGGTTTTGTTTGGCAAGGTTAACCAAAGCCTTAGGAGCGGTTAAATCAAACAGCCATTTAGCTTGATTAAGCACCGACAATATTGTGTCACTTGAGTTTTTGCGCTCTTTTAAACGTTGCTCTATTTGCTGGTTAAGCCACTGCGTTAATCGATTAAAAATATTGCCCTCAACCAGTGCATCAAAATAACGATAAACTAACGAAATTAAATTCATTAACGACGACATACCAAGTTTGGGATGTTTAGCTTGAATATAATCTATTGTTTCTTCGTTTAATGAGTTTTTTCTTACGTCTTCTTTATCAATCCATAACTGAGTTAAAACACGCACGCCTTTGCGTTTAAGTAGTGTGTTTTTTAATTGTGTAATATCTCTGCTTAATACACATTGCCTTACCTGTTGTTCAAGTGCTTTAAATTCTTCGCTTTGTCCCGCACCGTCGGCAATTTTCTTTGTTTGTAAAGTCAGGCTATTCCACTGCTGTGAAAATCGCTCCCAGCTAAATTCTGAAAGCTGAGGAATAGGAGGTAAAAGCAACATAATTAAGGCATCTCCAAACGGCTTCTTACCGTTTCATATTCTGCACTAGTGGGTCTGCGAATAGTAAAGCGTATGTCTATTCGCCTGTTAGACCTAAAATCACTTTCTGTTAGCTCTTTAGCCACCATCCTTCGTGTTGCCGCATAGCCACTCACTGAAAAAAGCTTGTTGCCATCTTTATTTTTAATAGCCGCTAAATTATGTTGGTCTGGTAGTAACTTACTCCAAAGCTCCCACAGCGAAATCGCCCTAAAGGTCGATAAGCCCCAATTACCTTTACCCAGCATACCGTTAAAGTTTTTACTATCGGTGTGCCCTTCAATAAAAATAGTATCAAGAAATTGCTCACGGTTTTCTTTATTTATAACCTCAGCTAGCACCTCACCAATTTCTAGTGCAGTGCCTTCAAACTCTGGGCTTATATTAAACGCTGCGCTATCAAACCCTAAAATATCGTTAGGAATACTTAACACTGTTTTATTTTCACTAACCGTGACTTGTATGCCTCGTTTTCGCAGTAAATCAGCCGCTTCATCTAAAATTGTTTTACGTACTTCTTCGGCTTTGTGCAGCATTTCTAGCTCTTGGGTAAATGCTTGTTGCTTATTTTCAAGCTCTTCTTTGGCTTCCATAAGCTCAACCATTAACACAACAGAAGCTAAAACAAATAAAATAAGTAAGCCCGACAAAATATCCGAAAACGACATCCAATAAGGGTTTTCTTCGTCAACACTTACTTGGTTGCTTCTAAATACTCGCATTAGCTACGCTCCAATTCATCCACTAAATCAGAAATAGAACTTACTGTACGGCGCATTTGGTCACCAAACTCAAGGGTTGTGGTGTTCCAGGTTTCCATACGCTCTTTAACTTGGGTATTTACTTCTGATGAATAGCTGCGTAACCACTCATTTGTTTGCTTTTCAATATCAGATACTTGCTTAGCTAAGGTATTACTTAGCCCTTCAAAAGATGCCTCAACACCACTTATAAACTCAATTTGATGTGTTTTCATTTCGCTAAAGCCACTTTGAGCTAATTTAGCTGTATTACCAAATTGCTCTGTTGTAGCAACAAGTGAGGTTTCGAGCCCTCTTAGCACTTTAGCTTGTTCAATTACGTGATTCGCTAATCCATCATTTTGAGCTGAAATACCTTTAATAGTGTCGGTCATATCAGCTAAGCGCGTATCAAACAGCTCTGTTGCTTTTAATAAATTGCCCGATAACACCCCAATTTGGTTTGCGCTATTACTTAGGTTTTGGCTACTTGTAGCAGATGACTCCGCAACCGTTTTAAGCTCTCCAATAACGTCTTTATGCTGTGCAATAACCGAATCCATATGTGTTTGCGTACGTTTTACAGCATCAGTCATCGAGGTAAGCATTTGGTCTTGTTGTGCTAACCATTTACCTAACTGCGATTGTAATTGCTCACGATACTCTGAGTCACGCTTAGAGGCTTCAAGCTGTTGGCTGTTAATCAATGAGCCAAACGTTTCTTCAAGCGTCTTTTGGCGCTGCTCAGAGCTTTGCATAAAGCTTTGTAAACTTGTTTCAAGGCCACTGGTAAACGCCTGTTGCTGCGCCGTTGTTTTTTCGTTTTGGCTAGAAAGCTCATTAACAAATCCACGGTTCGATTCGCCCATCGCGCTTTGTACTTCAGCCATAGAGTCAGAAAGCTTATTGAGCGTTTGCGATTGCTCAGTTAACCAACCACCTAATACCGACTGTAAATTATCTACATGGTTTGCTTCACGTGTTGCTTGGGATTGCTGCTGCGATTCAATCGCCGTAAATAACTTTTGCTCCATAAGCTGTTGGCGTTCTTCACTTTTGCTCAGCATCGCTTCGAGTTGCTGATTAAATTGCGACGATGCACCGGCTTGTTGCTCAGCCATTAACTCAGCTTGTTTACTGCTTTGCTCAAGCACTGCGCTCATTTGCCCGCTCAGACTACTTACGGCCTCGTGCATTTGCTCAGTCGACTTTTGTATAAGCTCGCCTTGGCCTCTGCCTGCCGCTTGCATGCTTTCGGTAAAGTTACTAATTAAATGCTCCAGCACGCCGCTGGTTTGTTGGCTTGCATTACTCACTAACGACTGCATAGCAGGTGCCATTACATTGTTAAGTGCATTGGTAAAGGCCTCTTGCATGTCTTTGTTCATGCCTGAAATAGTTTCTTGTAGGCGGTCGCCAATACGCTCATGTAATTCTTGCAGCGCTTCACTACTTTCACTGGTGTTTTTAGAAATATCAACTAACGACTTTTCAGCAGGTAAACGAGGGAATAAAAAGTCAATTTTCTGCTGAATCTTAACCACTTTCTTAATTATTCGGCGTTCTGTGTTTTTTTCATAAATATTAAGTAATAAGCTAAGCCCCACACCCCAAACAGAGGTAACAAATGCCATTGCGGCACCGTTAATCATGCTTGCAATACCCCCCTTAAGCGCCTCTATTTCGTTGCTTTCCATATGTAGCCCTTTTAAGCCCATAGTTAAGCCTAAAAAAGTACCGAGTACACCAATTGCAGTTAAAAATGAAGGAGCTGCTGCTAGTAATCTATTTGAGGTAATACCCGAGGCAAGTGTTCTTGGGTTAAAAAAGTGCTCTGCATCTAAGGTGTTATATACGCCTTTTTCTCGGTGATCTAGTACTAAGCTTTCATCAAACTCACGCCAAAGGTTTTTAACTACGTTGTCATTAGATAATTTAGCTTTATCTCTAATATCAGCAATATTATCGTAAAGAGACTCTGTAGTTTGTTTTGCTACAATTTCTTCAACCTTTTTAATTGTTTTTTTACTGTTATGCTTTAGTAAAAGTACCCAACCAACAGCAAATACAAAAAGTAGTACCATAATAATTATAAATGAACGCCCTAACCATGCATTTGGCCATAATAAATCAGCGTTTAATAACAATCCTTCAAACATGCCTTACTCCTAATCCCTTAGTTTACGGGTAGTAATTACTTAATAAGTGGTTAATAGTTTATTTTTTACTTAATAATTAAAGTCATTAATAAACAAATATCTATCAGCTGTTAGTTTTAATTTTAATTTTAATTTTAATATATGAACACTTAACTCTTTAGCGATTTCTGCTTGGGTTAGTTAAAAACAAGTTGGTGCCGTTGCTTTCAAAGCGCTTATTCCAAACCAAATCAAAATAAATACGGTGGTTTAAACCTATTTTTGCTATTTTCTCTTTTAAAAAATTTTGTATATCTGCGTAGTGCTGGGCTGTCTCAATGTCTTTATATGTAAAACGGCGCTTGATACCTAAAGCCTTCGCTTCTTGGGCGGTGAATATAAATTCTGATTGAAATATTTGGCTATCAAGGGGTAAAAATAACCATGGTGTGGCGGTTTTTCTTGCTGGTGCAAAGTCCTCCCCCATTGCTACAAAGTGCTCGAATACAATATCAACGGGCTTTCGTACTTTATTAAACGACTGCAACTGCGAAGGTTTAATGTTATTACTCAGTTCACTTTTTAGCTCACTACATAACTCGTTGGCAAGCGTATTTAACTCTATTTCAGAAGTGAGATTATTGAGTGCGTGTATTAAATAATCCTTCTTTTTAGTTAACACATCTCTAAAAGTATGTGATGCGCCTAAGCAATTATTATTTTTACGATGAAAGCCTCGATAGGTATTCGAGCCTAAGCTTTTTAACACCAACTCCTCATAGCTGAGTAATGGCGTAGGTGTTAAAAACACGATATCGCCCACTTCATTCATACGCTTTATTTGTGCCTGCATTTTCTATTTATCCTTACGCATAAAGTAAGCAACTTGTTTTAAAAGCTGGGTTTCAGTTATGTTATTAGTTAATTGAAGTTGGGTCATTTAACATCCTTGTTCTTTTTTTATAAATAGAGTTATAGTTCGCCCGCAAAGGCTTTTTGGCTTAATGAGTTAAACCCATCATTTAACATACTATTTGAAGTACTTACTGATTTTAAAAGTGAATTAACTTTCCAGAAAACAGCCTTAAACTTCTCTTGCATATCTATTGGGGGGTAAATTCCAACCGAGTTCTCAAACTTACCTTTAGATATGTTCAACATAGAACCACTGGTTCCAGTAGCTTGAGACGTGAGTAAGTTTTTAAACCTAGGCTGTTGAATCATAAAATGCAGAAACTCTGGCAACAATAGCGAACAATCTGATGTTATTTTCCAGAGTTTGTCAGGTAAAAAAACATCTCTTCTAGACTCTGTAACAATACAAGTAGCTGCAACTAACTCTCTCGTATTTGCGCGACTGAAAAGTAAGTCTCCCTTGCATGGAAAAACTAACTTCCTGCCTTCCGCTATTGATTTATTTACAAACTTGTTTTCTGATGGTTTAAAAACACCTGAAGTTACAGCACTAATTTTTAAAACACCCAACTCGCCCTTTTTACAAGGATAACTTTCACCCTTGGCACTCCAACCGGATTTGACTTCCTTGAGTCCATTTTTAATTGGCTTAACTTGCCAGCCCTTCGGGTTGGTAACAGGGTCGCCGAACATGTCTAGAAATACGCTGCGTAGGAAGTCGTCGGCAAGTTTAATGGCTTGTTGGCGTTTGCGGCGGATGGCGTCGGCTTTATCTAAAATCGAGGTAATACGTTTTTGCTCGTCCAGTGGTGGTAGTGGGAATGGAATTCTACTAGCATCTCCTTTTGTTAACTTTGCACGAGTCGCTCCTTTTATAAACGAACTAACGTCATATCTTTGTAAAACCCTAAATAAGAAATTTAAATCCACACCATTCTTAGGCTTTAAAACATGCGCGTGATTGTTCACCCAGTACTTTCCTGTAGCAATATAGGCTATATCTCTATCAGGGTTACCAAAATGACCTCCATCTTCAGCTAATAAAACTAAAGGTTCATCAAATAAATAATCGTTGATTGTTCCTTGAAAACCATTAGCCCCATAATAAGAATACTCTCCTTCAATTCTATCTGATGCTTTTACCGGTTTTCTACGGTTATCTAAAAATTCAACAGCATCTGACAAAGGTATAATAGGCCAGCTTTTATTGAAACTACTTTCCCTAATCATTACAGCATCCCCTCAAGCTCTTTCAAATCAGCCAATATCTCATTCTCCAATTCTACCAACTTACCTAAAATCTCTTTTGGCGGATCGTAGCTTTCTTCCTCGTATACCACTTTCTTGTAGCGATTGATTGATAAATCGTACTTATTACTGACTATGTCGTCTTTGCTTACCCAAAACGCCTTTTGCGTTTTATCGTTAGAATCACTTGTCGCCTGTGCTTTATCACGGACTTTAAATTCGCTGATTAGGCTGGGTAAGTCGTTTGCTTTTATTGGCGTGCGCTTATCGTCTAGCGAGAAACCATCGGCTTGTACGTCGTAAAACCATACGTGGTCGGTGCTGCCGCCTTTGGTGAATATAAGTATGGCTGTTGATACACCGGCGTAGGGTTTAAATACACCACTTGGCAGTGAGATTACCGCTTCAAGCTGATTGTTATCCACCAGCATTTGGCGCAGTTGTACGTGCGCTTTTGATGAGCCAAATAATACGCCGTCGGGCACGATAGTGGCAGATTGGCCGCCTATTTTTAACATGCGCTCAATAAGGGCAACAAACAGCAACTCGGTTTTTTTAGTTTTTACTTTGCGTAATAACTCGGGGCATACGTCTTCTTCGTCTAGGCTGCCTTTAAATGGCGGGTTGGCGAGTATTATGTCAAAGCCTTCTTTGGCCTTTTGCGGGTAGTGCTCTTTAAAATTTTGGCTTAGGGTATCTTGATAATGAATGCCCGGTTGTTTAATGCCGTGCATTACTAAGTTCATGGCGGCTACGCGAAGCATGGTGGCGTCAAAGTCAAAGCCGTTGAACATGTGAGCATCTATGTGGCTGCGCTGCTCTGGGGTTATTAAATCGCCTGAGTAGAGCAAGTTTTCGAGCGGTTTACCGCTGTCATCAAGCTGTATATTACCATTTACGTCAAGCACGGGTTCGCGCTCTATGCCCTCGGCTGAGGTGTATTTTTGTAATAGGTATTCGTAACTTACCGATAAAAAGCCACCGGTGCCGGTAGATGGGTCACAAATTTGGCTGGTGGTGCTTGGGTCCATCATTTCGACCATAGCGCGTATAATATGGCGCGGCGTTCTAAACTGGCCGTTAATGCCTGCGGTGGTGAGTTTACTTAATAGGTATTCGTACAAATCGCCTTTGGTGTCTGAGTTTTCAAGCGGTAGGTCGTTTACCATTTCAACGGCTTTTACCAACAAGCTTTGCTTTTGAATCATTAATTGCGCGTCTTTCATAAACTCATTAAATACCGCGCCTTCTGGCGATACGTCGTCTGAGGTTTTTGAAAAAAACGGGAATAGCTCATCTTTAACCAGTTTGTATAACTCTTCTGCCCCTAAATGGCGCAGGTTTTGCCAGCGAATATGTTGTTCGGCATCACTAAAGCGGCGGTTAAACGTCTGCTTAGTACGTGCGCTTCGTTTTTCGTCGGCTTGCTCGTTCATGTCGAGCATGCGGGCGTACATTAAAAAAGTAATTTGCTCTACTACGGTTAGCGGGTTAGTGATACCGCCTGTCCAAAATTCTTCCCATAGTTTGTCGATTTTACTTTTTAAAGGTCCGGTTATCATTAATGTGTATCCTAGTTAGTGCTGTTTAAACGCGTACTAATTACGCGCTTATAAAATTAAAGGTGTATTTGCTTTTCAACGTTTTGGGCTTTATCGCCTAGTTTTACGTCAAACTGCTTAATAAATTGCTCTATTACGTCGGCTTGTTGCTGGCTAAATACGCCATCGAGCCCCATGTCGTGTATTTGTGTAAAAGGTGCATCGTAAAGCTGAGCTATTTCAATAGAACCGTGGCGAATTAGGTGGTTTTTTAACATACCAATAAAGCGCTGTTGTTTAGCATTTACATGGGTGTGTATTTGCTGCACAAAGTTAGTAAAGCTCTGTTCTATGGCGTTTTTGTTCATGCCGACTATGGTACGCAATATTTTGTCGAGCGTCGCGGTTGATTCGGGAAAAAACTCTTTTAATGTATTTAAATCTACACTTGGGTTTTGCGTATGCACTAACGAGCTTAATTGCGCTAAGTCGGCCTCAGTTACTTGTTCGCCATTGCGGATTTTTTTAAGTACGCTGTCGGTTTCAAATAATGGGGTGAGTGTTTTTTCAACCTCTTGTCGGTATATTTGATAATCAATAGAGACTATTTTTGTAAGCCTATCAGCTTCGTGTATTTGGTTGGTGTCTTCTTTTATATCGAGTATAAAGTCACTTTTTGGCGGTGTTATGTCTTTATTACGCAGGTGTATAATACTGCGTAAATTAATGCGGCTTTGCTCAAGCGCTGCATGGGTTAAATACTGCCAATATTGCTCGGTTTGTATTTCTGCTATTGCAGGTGCTTTGCTACGCACTTCGTTTAAGTGCATTTGTAGCGATTCAACTTTGTTCATTACATTTTGTTTAGCTAAATCAATTTGGCTTTCATCGGTAATTAACAGCGTTTGAATGGTGGTTAGCTCAGAATCAAATTTATAGGCTTCACTTTGCCCCATAATATTACGCCATTGCATAAGCGGCGCTACTTCTTCTAGCAACGTTTGTACATCATCAGGAATAAACTGATTAAGGCGTTTTAGGTCTTTAAAGGTTTCGACCACTTGCCAGTTGTCGCGCACCGATATTGATTCCATTGGCAGTAAGCAAATATCGTCGTGAATTAATTTTATTGTTTGATCAAACACATCCATATTAGCTTTTTTAAGGGCGGTTTGTGCAAGGGTTACCCGCGCTTCAAATAGCTTTTGCAGTAATGATTTAGCTTGTTTTACGTCTTCTTCTTCTGGATTTTCATCAAAGTATTCAAAATTTGCCCAGTGGTCGAATATTAAAAAGTGAGTTTTGTGCTTACCTGGGCCATATAGGTTTTCGCATAAGCGTGTGCCACGGCCAATCATTTGCCAAAATTTTACTTTTGATTTTATAGGTTTTGCAAATACAAGGTTTACACATTCTGGTACGTCTATGCCGGTGTCGAGCATATCGACCGATACAGCTATGCGTACGCTGTTTTCGTCGCTTGATTTAAAGTCGTCTATTAGCTCTTCAGCGCGTTCGTACTTTGAGTGAATTACGCGGCAAAAATTAGCACCATGCTGCGGGTAAAGCTCGCTAAACAGCTGCGCCATTAATTCGGCGTGGGCTATGTTACGGGCAAATACTATTGTTTTACCAGGTAGCTGGCCGTCTTTGTCCCGCAGGCCTTTTTCCATTAGGTTACGTAGTATTAGCCTGTTGGTGTCTTTATTTTTAATGGCTTCGTCTATTTGTTTTGCATCAAAGTCGAGCTCGTTCGGATCAATGCCTTGCTCTTCTAATTGGGCTATTTGCTCATCGGTTAGGTTGTCTTTTTTAATGCCTTCGCGCAAAAACTGTGTGGTGTAACTTACAATTTTGTAGGGGACTAAGTTGCCTTGTTCTATGGCGTCTTCAAGCGGGTAATTGGCTGTTGGCATTTTGTAATCACAGCTAAATAAATCACAGGTTGAGCGCGATACCATTTCTACCGGCGTGGCGGTTAAGCCCACTTCTAGCGCGTCAAAGTATTTAAAAATATCGCCATAAATATTGTAAATTGAACGGTGCGATTCATCGGCTACTATTAGGTCAAAGTGACCTACGTCGTACTTGTTCATTATACGCAGCATGCCTGGGTAGGTTGCTATAAATACACGCGCACTCGCTGCGGTGTTTTTAGCGCTTTTGCCTACAATGTGTACTGGCTCTTTGGTATGCTCGGTAAAGGCATTACCTGCTTGTTTACGTAGCTCTTTTCGGTCACATAAAAATAATACGCGCTTAGCCCAACCTGCATCGAGCAGCCGTTTTGCAAGGGCAATAGATACGCGTGTTTTACCTGTGCCGGTTGCTTGCACAATAAGCGCTTTGCGGTGTTTATCACTAAAACGCTCACACACACGAGTTATGGTTTCCATTTGATACAAACGCCCTGCTACTGCGGTGTCTATTGGCGTGGTGTTTAGCTCTTTTTTAAGCGTGCGTTGCTTTATTAAGTACTGCAGGGAATCTTTTGAGTAGTAACCGTATAAACCACGGCTGTTATAACCTTGCGCGTCGTCTAGAATTTTTATATCCCAACCGTTCGAGTAAAAAATAACGGGCCGTTGCCCAAATTGCTTTTCGAGCGCGTTGGCATAAAGCGTTGCTTGCTGGCGGCCTTTTTCGATATTTTCGCGGGTACGTTTGGCTTCTATTACAGCAAGTGGCTTTCCGTCGTCATCCCATAATACGTAATCAACATAGCCTATACCTGTTGTTGTAGGTTGATCTGTTACTTTTACTTCTTTGCCAACGTCTTCTGTTGATTTGTCGTCAAGTGCTACATTCCAACCTGCATTACGCAGGTCTAAGTCGATAATACGCTTACGGGTTTCATCTTCGTTAAAGTTAAAACTTGAGTTAACAATTTGCTCATTTCGCGTTTTAACCTGGTTAAGCTTTTCTGCATCAATAGTTTGTTTTAGTTTTGCTGTTTGCTGCTGGGCTTGTTTTTGTGCAAGCTCTGCGGCTTCTAGTTCGTCAAGTGCGCGTTTTAAACGGGCTTGATTTTCGGCTAGCTGCTGAGTGAGTTGTTTGTTCTTTTTGGCAAACTGGGCATCACTTTGATTAGTTGGCTGTGTTTGCTCAGGCGCTTTAAACTCTGGGCATTCTTGTTGCGTGCCATTGGCATAAGCCATAAACAAATAAGAGGCTACAAAGTAGCTTTCTTTTAATATCCAAATAGCTTGTTGTTGATCTACTTTGCCTTCATGCGCGGCTTGGTTGCCGCTTTTACGTATGGCATGGAGCTTATCGGTAATTAAACGCGGGACTGCGCTGGTAAAGTCGTCGGCGGTGAGTTTGTCGAAAATGTTAGACGTTGGTAAAACAGGTAAGCGAAGTTCTTTATATAAGTAGCCTACTACTTTTTCGGCAAAGCAACGCAGCTTAACTAGTGAGCTTTGTGGATCGGTAATCGCATAGTCTTCTGCAAAAGCGGCTAACTGGTGTAGCTCTGGCCACTTAGATTGAATATGTTCAAAGTTCATTGATTGCTTCATTCCTGATTACTTCCTTATCAACTAATTTACCATGCGTTATTATTTTTATGCGTTTGCAAGCTTGCGAATATTAAGCCGTTATATTTATTTTTATATTATGTGTTACTGCACTTAACCAGTAGCTTGTTTCAAAGCTTTGGTTATTGGAGTCAATCGCTATTTTTTTAGCAAGCTCGTTGGGTAACACCTTACTTATTTTACTCTTTATGCGGCTGCAAGTTTGCTGCACAAAGGTTTTTTCCATTACCTTTAAATTACTGTGCAAACCATCTCTAAAATCTTCGGGCTCTATGCCAAACGTATCGCGGAATATACGTAAATCACTACTATTTTGCTGTAAAAGCATGAGATATTCTTTGCTGTAACGCAAAGACTCTTCAAAATCACGACCCACAACTAGCTTTTTATGTTCACTTTGGCTGTATTGGTTTAACCATAAATAAAAGGCGGTTTCTTTTGCGGTAAGTTTAATTTCGATACCTGCAAAGGTGAGCGTTTTTGCTTTTGCGTTTACTTCAAGGGTTAAATCTTTTTTATGAGCTGAGTTTAAGCTTGCTACTGTTTGGCTAAACGATGCACTTTGCATATTTGCAATGAGGGTTTCGTCGATAGATTGGCGCATTCGTACAAAGGGTATTTCGGCAAGGGTTACATTTGCATTAATACAGTTTACTTGCGTGCCATTTTTACCATCAATAATGTGGTCGTAAGGTGTTGGGTAGTAAAAGTCTCTAACAAATTCAAATTCGTTATTCACAAATACATGACTGAGCGAATCTTGCTCACGGCCTAATAATGACATGGCATAGCCTAAATAAAACGCCATTGTTTTACGTCCACCTGCAATGGATGCATGAATACTAATATCGTTTTTATTGGTAAGTTCAAACACTTTACGCGTAATAAAGTCGGCCATGTAGGTTTGTTCTATTTCAGATTTAGCATCATTAATAGGTTGGCCTTTGTCATCTTCTATTAGCCAAATATTTTCATCGGGGAGTTTAATATCAGGAAGTTTATAATCTGCTATTAATTTAGCTAAATGACCTTGCTCAAATAATCCATTAGTAAGCATTAGCTTTGTGCTTTTTGTAGTAATAACAAAAATCTCTTCGGGAATAGGCTTACCCTGCTGATAAAGTGCAAAAAGAGTTTCGGTTAATACTTGTGGGCTTGCACCAGTAACTATTAGTAGTACATTCTTCATCAACGATCCTTTTGTATGAGGAGTCTGCATAATACATAAATTACATAGTTAATGAAACTTGTTTAAGCTCAGTGAATTAGAGGCCTAATTACTTAGCTTTAAACTACTGTATATAAACAACGATAGCTTTAATTTAATAACTCTTTAATCAACACAGAACCTAATTGCCGTGTATTAAATGGATTTCCGTTGCCATTTAAAATTGAAACCCCTAACTCTTTAGCAATATCACATAAGTAACGCTTGCTTGGTGTTACAAGCTCGTCATTTAAAAACACTTCAATAGTTCCGCTTTCAAGCTCTACTAATTTGTAGTTATTCCATGTTGCTTCTTTTACGTTTAGTAATACACGTGGCTTAACTGGTATGTTTATTAACTTACTCATAGCTATAGCGCTTTTACCTGTTGGTCCAATATTCATGAGTAGTTTTGCTTGTTCAGCAGTGCTATCTAATAAAGTCTCAACCTGCATTTCTTCAGTATTTATTCTTAAAATAATGATGCGGTCAACCAACGCTAACGTATTTGTGTTAAAGCTTATATGGCCGCTTGAGCCCATTTTAGCTGTTGTTTTTACCGATATACGCTCACCACTACTTGATACTACATCGTACCCCGCTTGGTTAACCTCTGTTGCCATACGCCCATTAGTTATAAGTGCGGCGTACAGTTCCCCTATTCTACCGGTTAAATGTCTTAGCTCTGTTGCAGGCACATCCCAACTTAACTCCCTTTCTAACCAGCTCATTGCCTCACCCAATGACTGAATGATTTGCATTTGTGTTAAAGCCATTTTATCTCCTTATTTTCATTCTCTTCTAACCAACTTTTAAAAGGTGCTTATGCCCTGTTACCGACAATGTACCCTGAGATGCTCGACCTATATGATCGCTCCACCAATTCATTAGCTCTCTGCGTTTTTCTATATATTCAGCTCTATTATAAGCAGAACGAACTTGATTTTTATCTACATGCGCAAGTGCGGCTTCTATCACATCTGGGTTAAACTCATGCTCATTTAATGTTGTACTCCCAAGCGAACGTAAGCCATGACTTACTAATCTACCTTCAAACCCCATACGTTTTAGAGCCATATTAGCTGTTTCATTGTTGATATGATTTCTGGGGTTTCTGTCTGACGGAAAAACAAACTCTCTGTGCCCTGAAATTGGTTTTATTGCCTCCAATAACTCTAAAGCCTGTTTTGATAAAGGAATGACATGCTCTCTGCGTTTTTTCATCCGTTCAGGGGGTATAGTCCAAAGTTTATTACCAAAATCGATTTCATCCCATCGAGTACCGGCAGCTTCACCAGGGCGCGTAAGTGTATGTAACTGCCATTCAATTAAAAAACGAGTTACGCGCTTAATTGATGCTATAGCAAGTGTTTGCATTAATTCAGGCAGCTCCTCTGGTTTTAACGAAGGCATGTTTTGTTTTTGCGGCTTTTTGAAAACCTCACTAATCCCTGCAAGTGGATTGGCATTAATGTAGCCACTATTAACTGCGTGTGTCATGATCTTTCTTAAATACAGGCATAGCCGCTTAACCGTCTCTAAAGTTCCTTTTGCTTCTATAGGTTTTAAAATCTTAATCACTTGTGGTGCATTAATTTTACCAATGGGGTATTTGCCAATAACCGATAAAACATGCTTGTTTAACGATCGCCAAATATCTTCACCATAGTCTTTGGTTAAACTTTGTTTTTTAACCTCAAACCACTCTAAAGCGATTTTATTTAGCGTTAACTCTTCTTGTGCTCTTTTAAAAGCTAAAGTTTCGTCTCTATGTTCTTTAGGGTCAGTCCCTAGAGCAACCAACTCCCTGGCTTTTTGCGCTAGCTTTCTGGCATTTACAATAGATACATCTGGGTACTTGCCTAATCCCATGTTGACACGCTTTTTTGTAATTGGATGGTAGTAGTTAAAGTTCCAGAGCTTAGAACCACTCTTTCTAACTTTTACTTGTAGGCCATTCCCATCAGATAAAATTATATCTTTATCCTCTGCTTTAGCTTTCTTTAACGCTGTATCGGTAAGTTGCTTCGCTGATCTTGCCATAAAAAATGAACCCTACTCCAATTTAGTATTCTTTATTATGGCAGTTTATTAAAGGAATACCATATTAGATACTAAAGCTTTGGGCTTGGGTGAAACAGGATGGGACGAGATGATACACTAAGCCATTGATTTTATTTTATTACAGGCACAAAAAAGGACGTCCTGAGACGTCCTGATATTGAATAATGGTGGAGGGAGAGGGATTCGAACCCTCGTTAGGGATAAACCTAAACACACTTTCCAGGCGTGCGCCTTCAGCCACTCAGCCATCCCTCCACGGTGCTGCAATTGTGTAATGCAACAGCGCGCTATAGTATGAAATAGACCCTTAAGGTGCAAGGCATTTTTAAATTTGGGCCTTTAAATGCTTACTAATCAAGCAACACTTACCTATAGGCACAAAAAAACGGCTAAATCTAAGACTTAACCGTTTTTAATTTATACTTTAAAATGACTTAACCTGAACTCTGATTAAGAGATTTACTACGTATTGAATATGATGATATTTAAATTTATTTTCTCTAGCCAGAGTTTAGGTTACTTAGCCATACTCGCGGTAAATTCAAGCATGCGATTAAGTGACTTAAGTGCGCCTTCGCGTAAATCCATATCAACAAATACTTCTTTGCCTTTAGGGTCAATTAGGGCTTCCTCAATCGCTTTTAAGCCATTCATTGCCATCCAAGGGCAATGAGCGCAACTTTTACATGAAGCGCCCTCACCTGCCGTAGGAGCCGCAAAAAACTCTTTATCTGGACATAGTTGCTGCATTTTATAAAAGATGCCGCGATCGGTTGCTACAATAAACTTTTTATTTGTCATTGTTTGCGCAGCTTTGATCAATTGGCTCGTAGATCCAACCGAATCGGCAAGAGCAACTATTTCTGCTGGTGACTCAGGATGAACTAAAACGCCTGCATCTGGGTGTAGCGCTTTCATGTCTTTAAGTGCTTTTGTTTTAAACTCGTCATGTACAATACATGCGCCATTCCACATAAGCATATCAGCACCGGTATTTTTTTGAATATAACTACCAAGGTGCTTATCTGGGCCCCAAATGATTTTTTCGCCTTGCTCATCAAGGTGCTCTACTATTTCAAGTGCACATGATGAAGTTACAATCCAATCTGCACGTGCTTTAACAGCCGTAGAGGTGTTTGCATATACAACTACTTTACGATCAGGGTGCTGATCGCAAAACGCAGAGAACTCGTCTATCGGGCAACCAATATCTAACGAACATGTTGCTTCAAGCGTTGGCATAACAACCGTTTTATTTGGCGTTAAAATTTTGGCTGTTTCGCCCATAAATTTTACGCCCGCAACAATAATCATATCTGCATCGTGACGTGCGCCAAAACGCGCCATTTCTAGCGAGTCGGCAACGCAGCCGCCGGTTTCTTCAGCAAGTGCTTGAATTTCAGGATCGGTATAATAATGGGCAACAAGTACTGCATTTTTATCTTTTAGTAATTGTTTTATACGCGCTTTATATTCGCCTTGCTCGTCTTGTGTTAACGGTGCTGGCTTAGGGGGAAAAATATAACCTTCAGGCATAATAGTTTGAGCTAGACTCATGTTCTCGACCACTTATCTACAGTGCATTAATTAGGGCGAATTATACGAGAATATGAAAGCAAATAACAGCGAACTAGTAAGGCTGTTTATAAAAAATAAAGTGGGAAATTAAAAAATAATATAAAGGAAAGTATTAAAGAGTGGTGGGTCATGATGGATTTGAACCATCGACCAATTGATTAAAAGTCAACTGCTCTACCAACTGAGCTAATGACCCGCTCTAATATAAATCTGCTTTGTAAAAAGCTTGCGTAGATCCGCCGATTAAACTGTCATAGAATGGTGGGTTATGATGGATTTGAACCATCGACCAATTGATTAAAAGTCAACTGCTCTACCAACTGAGCTAATAACCCGCTCTATGCACTTATTCAATTAAGAATGAAGCTTACGTATATCCGCCGACTGATGCCAAATTCTATTCACAAGGAATAAAAGAATGGTGGGTCATGATGGATTTGAACCATCGACCAATTGATTAAAAGTCAACTGCTCTACCAACTGAGCTAATGACCCGCTCTTATATAACTTTTCATAGAATGGTGGGTTATGATGGATTTGAACCATCGACCAATTGATTAAAAGTCAACTGCTCTACCAACTGAGCTAATAACCCGCTCTATGCACTTATTCAATTATGAATGAAGCTTACGTAAATCCGCCGATTGATGCCAAACCGTATTCACAAGGAATAAAGAATGGTGGGTCATGATGGATTTGAACCATCGACCAATTGATTAAAAGTCAACTGCTCTACCAACTGAGCTAATGACCCGCTCTATTGTTGCGTTTAAATGCAACTTACTACTTTGCGTAAATCCGCCGATTGGAACCAGTCATTATTCACAAGGAATAAAGAATGGTGGGTTATGATGGATTTGAACCATCGACCAATTGATTAAAAGTCAACTGCTCTACCAACTGAGCTAATAACCCATTCCAGTTGCTAACTTATTACTAAGTTAAAGCTTACGTAAATCCGCCGATTGATGCCAAACCGTATTCACAAGGAATAAAGAATGGTGGGTCATGATGGATTTGAACCATCGACCAATTGATTAAAAGTCAACTGCTCTACCAACTGAGCTAA
>NZ_JACJEO010000013.1:0-45582 GCF_014164115.1 Pseudoalteromonas sp. SG45-2 | reverse complement strand
TGACCCGCTCTGACGTTGCTTTTTATAACAACTTAGTATTGTACGTAAATCCGCCGATAAAAGACCATTCAAAGAATGGTGGGTTATGATGGATTTGAACCATCGACCAATTGATTAAAAGTCAACTGCTCTACCAACTGAGCTAATAACCCGCTCTTTTTGTCGCATTTCGAGTGGGGTAACCATTCGTTTGCTGCGGGCGCTTATAATACTTATTTATAAAATGAGTGCAACCGAAATTGTCTCTTTTTTTAAGTTTTTATGTCTAGATGCACAAAATTAAACCGTTTGTGCTCAAACTACATGCAAATCCAAGATTCTTCGAGAGTTTCCATGTAGTTTGCTCGCCTTAACTAGAAATTTAATCGCTGGTGAACTTTAGTTTCCCAAACGATCAGTTGCTAGTTTTGCAGCGGTAGTACTTGGGTATTGATTGATAAGATCGCTCAATATTTTTTGTGCTTGCGCCGCTGAACCTTGATCTTGTAAAAGTGTGCCTAACTTTAGCATTGCATCAGGGCGTTTATTAGAATTTGGAAATTCGTTAACAACCACTTTAAAATGCTCCACCGCTTTTACGCCATCATTTTTAATAGTAAGCAACTGCCCTAACCAATAATGCGCGTTAGACGCATATACAGAGTTTGGATAGGTAGTTAAAAACGTTTGAAATTCAGGAATCGCTTGATCATAACGTTTATCTTTCATTATTAACGCAACAGCACGCTCGTACGCTTCATTTTCAGATAAGTCACTGCTGTAGCTCTGTGCATCGTTTGGCTGCGCCTGATCGACTACTGGAGCTGCTGTTGGCTGTGTATAAGCCTGGCTCACGCGGTTTTCAATTTCTTGATACAACTCACGCTGACGCTGCAGTACTTTTTCAAGTTTGTAGCTTTGCTCTTCAGTTACACCGCGAATTTGACTTACTTCGTCTTGTAACAAGTTAAGTTGTTGCTGTAACTCTACTTGTAAAAAGTTACGCGACTGCATCATATTCTCAAGCGACGCTAATCGCTTCTCAATACTTGATTGTGAACTTGCAGCTTCTGAAACAGGAGCGGGAGCAGCCATTAACTGGGTGCTCCCGCTCAATATCATGGCTGCCAAAATAATTTTCGGCTTCATAATATCTCTTATCTTAGTAAACTAGTACCGCACGGCGGTTTTTAGCGAAAGCTGATTCAGTGCGAGATTTAACCATTGGCTTCTCTTCACCGTAGCTTACCACTGACATTTGGCTAGCTGAAACACCTAAGCTTAATAGGTATTTTTCAACTGCTTGGCCACGGTGCTCACCTAGTGCAATGTTGTACTCTGGAGTACCGCGCTCATCTGCGTGGCCTTCAATTAGTACTTTAACTGATGGGTTTTGAACTAAAAACTCAGCATGTGCACGAAGTAAATCAGCGTACTTACCTTCAACAGTCGCTTTATCAAAGTCAAAGTAAATTACTTGCTCTTGACGTAGTGCTTCGTACTTTTGACGAAGTTGCTCTTCTGCTTGTTGCTCAGGAGAGATTGTAGCTACTTCAACTGTATCAGTGTTAGTTGATTGCTCAACAACGCCTTGATTTGATTGGTTTGCAGCACCTTCATCAATATCAGAAGATGAGCTACAAGCTGCTAATGTCATTACTGGCACAGCAATTAGCAGGCCTTTAAGTATTTTGTTAAGTTGCATTGAGTAGATTCCTATTTTGAGTAAACCAGTAATATTACTGTAAGTATGGCGACCAAGCTGGTGCCTTTACTTGTCCGTCTAGCACAGGTAACCGTGCTTTAAAGCGGCCGTCCATCGATACTAGCGCAAGTACCTGTTTATTATTATGGAGCGTGCTGTATATAATCATCGAACCATTTGGCGCTATGCTCGGTGATTCATCTAGGCGTGTTCTCGTTAATACTTGAAACGCACCTGTAGCCAGCTCTTTCTTAGCAAGATGGTACTGCCCGTTGGTACGGTTAACCATCACTAATTCTTTTCCATCTGGTGTTATAGAACCAGCAAGGTTCATATCACCATCAAAGGTGAGTCGTTGTGACCTACCTGTTTTTAAATTTAACTTATAAATCTGAGCATTACCACCCCTTTCAGATGTAAACACAATATCTTGGCCATTAGGGTACCAAGATGGCTCAGTATCTATGCTACGATGATTTGTTAAGCGTGTTTCTTTACGTGTAGCAAGGTCAAGCATGTAAACTTCTGTCGCACCCGTCTTATCCTTAGAAAGCACTAATAATAGCTTTTTACCATCTGGCGAAAACTGCGGTGCACCATTAATACCACGGTAGCTTGCTACTATTTCACGCTTACCTGTGTATATATCTTGAATGTAAATTTGGCTTTGACGGTTTTCAAACGTTACATACGCTAGTTTAGTACCATTTGGTGACCATGCTGGCGACATTAATGGTTCTTTTGAACGAAGTAATACCTGTTCGTTAAAACCATCGTAATCAGCAACGACTAGTTGATAAGGTTTAGGCTCGTTATCACGTACTATTACATATGCAATTTTAGTTAAAAACGCGCCCTTTTCACCCGTTAGCTTTTCATAAATAACATCACTAATGCGGTGTGAATAACGACGAAAACCACTCTCGCCAATAACACTTTCACGCGCTTCTAAAATATGATCTTGGCTTTTAACTAACTTACCGTTACTCATCATTTGCGTATTGCCACCGGTAATTTGGCCGCGAATCACATCAACTAACTCATAGCGAACTAAATAACGCCCATCAGTTTGTTGTTCAACCTCACCAACAAGAACAGCTTCAACACCTTTATTAACCCAAGACGCATAATCAATTTCGCCATCTTTACTTGGCTGTTGCGGCATTTGCGCCACATCAACAGGTTTAAACTTACCACTGCGCATTAAATCGGCAGCAATAACACCACTTAGCTTTTCAGGAATTGGACCAACACCTTGGTATTTAAAAGGTACAATGGCAATAGGCCTTGCACCGTCTACACCTTCTGTTATTACAATTTCAAGCGCTGCATTAGCAACACCCGTAAACCCAAACAGTAAAACTAAACAGGCTATTTTTATTTTGTTGAACATATCATTCCTTTAAAATTCTGGCTTGATTGTTAAATTAATATTCTTAAGTTTTTCGAATACGTCTTTATCTTTAGATACCGGTAATGTGTCAGCCATTCGCACAGCTCTTAATGCAGCTTCACATACTAACTTGTCGCCACCTAATGATTTAACTTGCGTTACTAAACCATTAAAGCCCAAACGAATATTAACTCGGCACTGTTGGTTTTTCATTTTTTCATCAATCAGTAAGTTTTGCTGAATACGCGCCATAATTAATGCACGGTACTTATCAACTTCGCTCACCACTTGTTGCTGACGTATTTTACTACGGGCAGCCTGCTCTTTGGCAAGTTGCTCTTGTAACATTTGCTCTTGCATTGCTTGCTGGCGTTTACGTTCGGCCTCAGCAGCACGCTCTTTTGCTTCCTCTTCACGCTTTTTGCGCTCAGCTTCTGCTTTTTTAAGCGCTTCTTCTTCAGCGTTGCGTTTGTCAGCTGCTACTTTTGCTGCGTTTTCAGCTTCTTGCTTTTGATTTTCGGCTTGCTTAGCTTTAGCACGCTCTTTTTGCTCAATGGCACGTGCTTTTTTAGCTTCTGCCTCGGCTTGCGCTTTTTCTTTCTCTTTAGCTTTACGCTCTTGTTCTAGCTTTTTAATATTACGTGCTTCTGATTCGCGTTGCTTGCGTGCATTGGCCGCTCTGCGTTCTAAATCACGGATACGTTTATCTTCAGCACTTTTTTTATCTTTTTCTTTCTTTTGAAGTTCAGCAATTTTTTGCTCAACTTGTTTTTGATCAACTGTAACGGCTGATACCGCTTTATCTGGCGTAGGTATAGCCGAATTAAGCGTTACTTCCATTACTTTAGGTGTTGGCGGATGAATATTTGCAGAAGCATACAAAAATCCACCAATCCCTAAATGAAGTACTATTGATTTTACTACTGAACTATTCATACAGCTACTTCCCCTCAAAGGATTCAGTCATTAATCCTACTGATGGTACGCCTGCATTTTTCAAAAAATCCATTAGTAATAATACTTCTTGATACGACACCTTACCCGAGCCTTTAATCATTACCGGCACGTCAGGGTTTTTCATTAGCTGTAATTTTATAACCGCAGCCACATCAAGTGCTTCCATAGGCTCTTCTGGATCAGTACCTACACTCACGTAATATTTACCTTGTGCATCTATTGAGGCAATAATAGGCGGAGTATCTTTAGTATCAACTAAATCAGACTCTTCCATTTTAGGTAAATCAACTTTTACACCATGCGTAATAAGCGGTGCTGTAGCCATAAATATTATAAGTAGTACCAACATTACATCAATGTAAGGTACTACATTAATCTCTGCGACCGGACGGCGCTTTTTACGCTGATACATTCGCTTGTGCCTCTATTTGTGTAGCTGCTTGACGGTGTAAAATATTAGCAAACTCTTCCATAAAGTTAATATAGTGAGACTCAAGCTTTTCAACACTGTTTGAAAAACGGTTATAAGCAATAACAGCAGGGATCGCCGCAAATAAACCCATAGCAGTCGCAATAAGTGCCTCTGCAATACCTGGTGCTACCATTTGTAATGTAGCTTGCTTAACTTCACCTAGTGCAATAAAGGCATTCATTATACCCCACACTGTACCGAACAAACCGATGTACGGACTTATAGAACCTACTGTTGCTAAAAACGATAGACTAGATTCCATTTTCTCAATTTCACGAGAAAGCGCAACGCGCATAGAACGGTGCGTCCCTTCCATAACAATACTCGCACTTTGAAATGTATTCTTTTTATGACGAGCAAACTCTTTAAAGCCCGAAGTAAACAAAGCTTCAATGCCTTGAGACTGACCGCTGCGTGACGATATCTCGTTATATAATTTGCTTAAATCGATACCCGACCAAAACTTTTGCTCAAATTTCTTAGCATTTATTAGCGCATCCGATATTGCTTTTTTACGTTGAAATATAATTGTCCACGACATTACAGACATGGCAACTAGCCCTAACATTACTAATTGAACAAGCAAACTTGCTTCTAAAATTAGATCTAAAAAATTAAGCCCTGATCCCACGTTAAACTCCTAAATAATTTCAAAATACGGCAAATTGGTTAATTTGTGTAAATATGACCGCTTACACGGCCAAAAGTTGCATCTAGTGTATCTAGTCCATTTCAAGCTGACAACGGTATTGCTATGAATAGGCAACAAAAAACGTTAAAAAACAGCTTTAGTTTGCATTTCCCTTTGCCTCAGTATTTTATTTAAACTTTTAAACAAACTCGCTAACTATAAATATGCGTAAATATATACATGAAACGTCATAAAATGCGCCGTTTATTCAAAATAAGAGCATAAACACTCAAAACCTATAAGCCTCACCTGCACGTAATAGTAAAACTAATACCGAGATATAACGAAATAAATTACTTAAGTTATAAATTTCATAAACTTATAAATTTAACGATTAATTAACGCACAAGATTCAAACAACAATAAAATTCACTAAATTAGTTTTTCTAATCTGAAAATACAAATTTTCTAGTTTGAACAAAAAAGTAAACTTACGTATTATTCCCCCATACCGAGCTAGCGCACTGAATGAGATAGTTTCATTAAGCCAAGTTCTTAGTAATAGGATATTTTATCGTATTACATTGTTTTACTCTTTCTGGATAAAACCAAATTTAGTAAAACGTAGTTCCCCTAGATTACTTCCTTCAACTTGTTGTTTGCCCGCATTTTTTGCGGGCTTTTTTTTGCCTGCAATTTAGCGCGCTACATATTTTATTTATAAACTAATAATTGCCCTACCTAATTTACAATAAGTAATTCGCTTACTAGTTTGAATGGTACGCAGGATAGCCTCGCGAGTCTTAACGCCCTGTGAATTAACAGTTAACTATAAAGCGTATTTGTATTTTGAAATAACATTTGCAACAGTGTGTTGAGGTTTTGGGTATAATAATTTGAAACAAAGGGATACTGAAACAATTACCTGCTGCGCAATAAACCACAGCAAGTAAAGTATATAGGCTAGTCTTTTTTAGGAAGTAAACCAAAGTGATGGTATGCACTGTCAGACACTATGCGCCCACGTGGTGTACGTTGAATAAATCCTTGCTGGATTAAAAATGGCTCTATTACATCTTCTATTGTTTCGCGCTCTTCGCCAATAGCAGCCGCTACATTGTCGAGCCCGACAGGGCCGCCCATAAATTTTTCGATTATGGCGAGTAAATATTTGCGGTCCATATAATCAAAACCACTTTTATCTACGTCAATCATATCAAGGGCTTGCTTAGCTACATCGGCGTTTACTGTACCGTCAGATTTTACTTGAGTGTAATCGCGTACACGGCGTAATAAGCGGTTTGCAATACGTGGTGTGCCGCGTGAGCGCTGGGCAATTTCGGTAGCGCCATCGTCACACATTTCTAAACCAAGATAATGTGCAGAGCGCCCTACTATGTGCGACAAATCTTCTACAGAATAAAACTCTAATCGCTGCACAATTCCAAAACGGTCACGCAGTGGCGATGTAAGCGAGCCTGCTCGTGTGGTTGCACCAATGAGTGTAAATGCAGGTAAGTCTAATTTAATAGAACGCGCAGCTGGGCCTTCACCAATCATTATATCAAGCTGGTAGTCTTCCATTGCGGGATACAGTATCTCTTCAACTTGCGGGCTTAGCCTGTGTATTTCATCGATAAACAGTACGTCGCCCTCTTCTAAATTAGTAAGTAGAGCAGCTAAATCGCCTGCTTTTTCAAGTACAGGGCCTGATGTTGTTTTAATACTTACGTGTAATTCATTGGCTACAATATTTGCAAGCGTGGTTTTACCAAGCCCAGGTGGGCCAAATATTAATAAATGATCGAGCGCTTCACCACGAGTTCGCGCAGCTTCAATAAAAATTTCCATTTGCTGCTTAACATGAGGCTGGCCTCTGTAGTCGGCTAAAAGTTTTGGTCTTATTGCACGATCTATAGAGTCTTCATTTGTTTTTTCAGTCGCATCAATTAAGCGATCCGCTTCAATCATGGGTTACTCACAACATAGATTTTAAAGATTCTCTAATAAGAACCTCAGTAGACATATCGGGTTTACTTATCGATTTTACTGCTTTTTGAGCTTGTGGCAATTTATAACCTAATGCAAGCAGTGCCGATACGGCATCATCCGCTGCATTATTAGCAATTGTCGCATCGCTCATTGGCTCTATTACTGCGCTGTCACTAAATGGCGTAAATAAATCATTACCCCAATCTTTTAGCCTGTCTTTCATTTCAAGTACTAAACGCTCGGCTGTTTTTTTACCTACACCGGGTAATTTAACAAGCGATGTTGAGTCTTCGTTATTTACACAACTTACAAATTGTTTTGCCGACATGCCCGATAAAATAGCTAAGCCAAGTTTTGGCCCTACGCCATTTGCTTTTAATAGCTCTCTAAACAAAGCACGTTCAACTTTATTATTAAAACCAAATAATAGTTGAGCATCTTCACGCACTACAAAGTGAGTGTAAACAATCGCATTTTCACCAATTTTTGGTAAATCGTAAAAACAGGTCATTGGCATTTGTACTTCGTAACCTACACCACTTACTTCGAGTAATATTTCTGGTGGCTGTTTTTCGACTAAAATACCATTTAAGCGGCCTATCATAATTATTTCCTTAAACGTCCTCTAACGGTTTTGCTTGCGCTGCCCGCTAGTTTAATTAAATTTTGTTCTGAGTGAGCGTGGCAAATGGCAATAGCGAGTGCATCAGCTGCATCGGCTTGTGGCGTACCAGGTAGTTTTAAAATATTTTTTACCATGTGTTGCACTTGAGTTTTATCAGCGCCACCGTTACCTACTACTGCTTGCTTAATTTGCCTAGCTGAATATTCAAATACGGGCAAGTCGGCCATTGCAGCACCTACAATAGCAGCGCCTCTAGCTTGGCCAAGTTTTAAAGCTGAATCGGGGTTGTGCGCCATAAATACTTTTTCAATGGCAAAGGTTTCTGGCGAAAACTGCTCAATAAGCTGTGTAATGCCTTGGTAGATCATTTTAAGCCTAACCGGAAAAGGATGATCGGCTAACTTAATACAGCCACTGCCTAAGTATGTAAATTTAGAACCTTGATGGGCAACAACACCATATCCGGTCAAACGTGAACCAGGATCGATCCCTAAAATGATGGCCAAACAGCGCTCCATTGTTATTATTTTTAAATTACGCTAATAATGCCAGAGTACTGTATAAATTACCAGTACAAAGAAAAACAAAAATGCCCACGTACTAGGTGGGCATTTACAGGAACATGTTAGTTTAAGCTTACCCTAGGGCACGCACTAATCCTTGGGTGTTTTGTTTAAGTGTTCGGGCAATCATTAAATAACCTAAACCTGCCACAAATACGCCGCCAGCTACCGGACCAATAATCCATATATGTGGGTGTAACTTACCTGCTAAATCAAACATTTGTTGCTGCACAATCAAAAGCGCTATATCACTAAAAAATGCAGCCACTAAACCAGCTAAACCGCCGAGTAATAAAAACTCATACAGGGTCGCGTTTTTAATTAATCGGCTTTTAGCGCCAAGCGTTCGCAGTATTACAATTTCTTGCATACGCTCACCTAAACTAGCTTGCACTTGCGATATAAGTACAAGCGCGCCACACAGCACAACAATTGCAAGTACAAAGCCAATGGCGAGCGATACTTGCGAAATAGTAGTTTGTATTTGCTTAACAAAGTTATCAATATCAATGGCTGTAATAGTAGGGTAAGTACGTAATAACTGGCTAAAGTCACGTTTTTGATCTGGATTTATACGTACCGACGAAATATATGTTGCGGGAAAATCTGCAAGTACATCAGGGCTTAAAATAATAAAAAAGTTAGGTTTAAGCGTGGCCCAATTTACTTTGCGCACACTGGTGATTTTAGCGTCGAACGACTGCGAACCAATTAAAAATGTAAGCGTATCGCCTATCTCAACATCTAAACGCTCAAGCATCGACTCCTCTACTGAAGCCTCAGCCATCGCATTGTCACCAAACCACGAGCCTTGTGTTACTTCATTTTGGTCAGGCACATCTTTAAGCCATGTAAGATTTAGCTCACGACCAATACCTGCACGTGCTTCTTCGTCTTTTTTTTCGTTGTCTTGCAGCGATACAGAACGTGCTACCAACTCGCCGTTTACCGCATTTACGCGCCCACGAATAGTTGGATAAAACTCTGATACCTGAATATCTTTTTGAGCTAAATATTCATTAATTGGCTCAAGCTCATTTTGCGTAATATTAACCAAAAACGCATTAGGCGCGTCGCTTGGAAGTTGCGACTGCCAATCAGATATCATGTCGTTTTTAAGTACCACTAAAAACAGCAGTAATTTAATCGCTAACGAAAAACTAATTAACTGTACCGCGTTCACATTTGCACGCTTTTGGATAGATGCAATTGCAAGCGACCAACTATTACCTGGCTTTAATCCTAGCTTTCGACCACCACCAAATATTAATTTAGATACTAAAAACAGCACACCAATTAGCGCAAGTGTTGATATAAACAAAATAAGCGTTATTTTTATGTTGTTACTAAATAACCACATTAATAAAAACACGGTTAACGCACTCATACCTAAATGCACACGACTTACTGCCAACTTGTCGCCTAAGTTACGGCGCAGAACTCTAAGCGGTGGAATATCAAATAAATCAAATAATGGTTTAATAGAAAACATAACGGCACAAATTACGCCAGTGCTTATAGCCACCAGCCAAGGTTTAAAGCCACCTAAAGGCAGCTCTGTGCCCATACTTTTTGATAAGTAACTTGTTGCTATTTCTTGCAAGCCATAACCAATTAACAGCCCAATATTTACCGCCATTGCACATACAAGCAATAAATGAAGCATGTATATTTTGCGGATCATTGAGCGGCTACCGCCGAGCGTTTTCATCATCGCTACTGGGTCGTATTGGCGTTCACAATAACGTTTTGCTGAAACAGCTATAGCCACTGCAGCCAAAATAATGCCTAGTAAACCAGCAAGTAATAAAAAGCTCTCAGCGCGGTTTAAGCTGTTTGAAATGGGTGATTGGCGGTCTTTAACGCCATACCACTGTTGGTTTTCTTTCATTTGTGGTTTAAGCCACTCGTAAAAGCTATTTATGTCGGCCTCACTACCTGCATAAAGCTGGCGGTAATAAACACGACTACCCGGCTGCACAACTTCGGTTTTTGCCACATCGTCAATATTAATAAGCACACGACGGCTACTCGAAAATACATTAAATGGCGCGTCTGGCTCTTCTACAATAACTTTTGAAACATTAAATAATGCCGCGCCAAGCTCTACTTGCGCGCCTATATCAATATTTAAACTGTAAAATACCGACTCACTTAGCCACACATTACCCGGCGTTGGCCCGCTATTAGCAACCTTAGTTTCACCGGTTAGGGTATCTTTAACTTTTAACTGCCCTTTTAGCGGGTACGCATTAGATGCCGCTTTTACTGAGCTAAACTGCATCTCATCATCGGCAAACAACATAGTGTCGAAATACACCATTTGCGCCGTTTTTAAATTTTGGCTCTGTGCTTGAGTAATAAAAGCGGTGTCCAGAACATGGTCGCTTGCAAGTACACGGTCTGCTGCAATAAAAGCACTGCTTTTTTGCGCAATACTTTGCCCTATTCGCTCAGTAACCATAGACAATGTAAGCACGGTTAACACAGCAAGAGCGATAGCTGCGCTTATAACCGTGAGCTCACCACGGCGAAATTCTCGTAAAAATAATTTAAGCGCTAACTTAACCCACATTAGCAACGTCCTCTACTTGGCTTTTTACCAGTAAACCCGCTTCTATTTGAATAATGTGCTCACATTTTTGTGCAAGCCCTTCATCGTGAGTTACCAAAATAAGCGTGGTGCCGTGCTGAGTATTTAAATCAAATAATAAGGATTCAATCATTTTACCGTTTTTGCTGTCTAAATTAGCCGAAGGCTCATCAGCAAATAGTATTTTAGGTGTACCAATAAATGCTCGCGCAATAGCAACACGTTGCTGTTCACCGCCAGAGAGTTGCGACGGGTAATGATCAATTCGATGGCTCAAGCCTACTTTTTCAAGCAAAGCAATTGCTTGCTCTTTCGCATCACTTTCGCCAGCAAGCTCTGCTGGCAGCATAACGTTTTCTAGTGCAGTTAAGCTTTGTACTAACATAAACGATTGAAACACAAATCCAATTTTAGCGGCGCGCAGTGCAGCACGCTCTTCTTCATCTAAATTGTGTAATGGTTCACCATCTAAAAATATTTCACCGCTGCTGGCGGTGTCCAGCCCTGCTAATAAACTGAGTAACGTAGATTTACCTGAGCCCGATGTGCCAACAATAGCAACAGACTCGCCATGCTTGACATTAAAGCTGATGTCGCTGAGGATGGGCAGCTCACCTTCAAAGGTAGAGACTACTTTAGACAAACCATTAACCTGAATTATATTTAATTGAGAAAGCGCTGACATATGACTCATTCAATCCTTCGTTTAGTATTCATTTTATTTTTAGTTATCAAACCGCTGAGCGCAGCAGCCGAAAACACGATTTTAATACTCGGTGACAGTTTAAGCGCAGCCTACGGACTTCAACAAGAAGAAGGCTGGGTAAAATTGTTACAAGATAAATACGATGACGAACACGCCGACATTGAACTTATCAACGCCAGTATTAGTGGCGAAACATCTGGTGGAGCCCTACGCCGTTTAGATGCATTGCTTGAGCAATACGAACCCACTCATGTACTTATTGAGCTAGGTGCTAATGACGGTTTACGTGGTTTCCCAGTTAAAAAAATGCAAACTAACTTAACGTCTCTTATTCAAAAAAGCCAAGCAGCTAATGCGATGACAGCCTTAATGGAGATTTACATTCCCCCTAATTACGGCCCGCGTTACAGTAAAATGTTTACTGACACTTTTTCGCGCGTTAGCGAAGAGACAAATGCGCATTTAATGAACTTTTTTATGCTAGATATTGCCAGTCAATCTGATCTAATGCAAAACGATAGTTTACACCCTAACAAAAAAGCTCAGCCATTAATACGAGATGAGATGTATGACTCGATCAAAAAGTGGCTAAATAAAGACTAGCTAATTAATACACCGCAAGGGCGCCTTTTTAGGCCTCTTGCGTAATAAACACCCAAACAAACAATCGCTTATTGATTTTTAAAAAAATACACGTACTATTGCAAACAACGTCGGTATGTAGCGCAGCTTGGTAGCGCACTGTCATGGGGTGGCAGGGGTCGAGAGTTCGAATCTCTCCATACCGACCATTAATACCAATCCGCTATAATACTTAATCATTTTGCGGAGCTAAACTTGTCGCTACCTGTGTTAAAAAATTCTCATTTAGAACAACTAAATAGCGAATTTTTTGCCTAGCTATCAACACGTTTTTCCATCCTAAAAATAGATCACTTAATTAAGCGAATTGGTATAAACTCCCTTTATATCAAAAAGTTAAACTTCTCTTCAAAATATAGCCAAAATCCATCTGTTTTGACTCTACAATTTATCCGTAGCACTATCTTATTTAACTAAGCGCACTTAATAAAACTGAGTTTAGCTGGCTAGTTTTGTGGTTTTTGATGGGGGTTGTATTTAATTGTTATTAACTTGAAGTGGCCTTTGTGGAATCTATATGAAGGCATTTGATTTCAATTTATTGAAATTAAAATAAAAAAGCGCTCTAAGCGCTTTTTTATTAAAGTACTAGTGCTTGCGCCCTACACCATTACGTACCATATCTTGCCCTGTTTGGAATACATCTTCTGTAATACCGCGCGCTAAAAGTAATTTTTGATTATCGTCAAACACGGCTACAAAACGACTACCATCACTATTGTTTGTTGCCATACCAACGCCCGAAACACCCTTAAGGCCAAGACCGCCGTTTTCTACATTTAATAAAAAGCTTTCTAATTCGGCTAGACTAGAAATTACATCATTTTCTTTATTCATTTTAACACTCTTTTAGTAAGGCTTTTAAATCATTATGGTGGCTATTTTATATAGAAGAGCCAAAAACTTAAACCCTTGGCTCAGGTTAGTCACTAAACCGACTTTATAGCTAACTCTAAATTGCTTAGCGCACAACCAAACTCTTTTGCATTTACGCGATGATACTGCGTCTCACTCGTTGCTGTAAGGCTAATTATAAACTCGTCTTGTTGGGCTACCGCACTTTGCTCTTGGCTTAGGCACATCGCTTGAGTAAGTGAACGCAGTTTTGAATTTGTTAAAATTGAGCCAAAACGCTGCACTGGCAGTGGAGGTATTTTTATAGCGGGTAACGCTTCATCTATTGTGCGTGCGCTTAATGTAAACGTATTATTGGTAATTTCAATTACACTGCTTGTAGGCCAGTACGAATAGCTATAGCTCTTACTCCCAGGTTGGGCTTTACCTTGGTTAGCCAAATGCACTACACCACTTTTGCCTATTACGGTTATTAAGCTACCTTCTGGCGATTTAATAACAACTAAGGCTGTATTTTCATCAATACCAAAACCATGTCGAATCTCTGTTTTAGTATTTTTCACTTCGTTTTTATTTAGCGCTGCTGCAAGCCTAAATGTACGGTTTTGTTCGCTAAATTGAGTATCTAGTACACCAAAGTTAAAACTGCCCAGCCCACCAGCATTAGTGTTATTTTCACTTTTACGAAGTACCTCAAGGCTTGTCGTATTTGTAAGCATGCCCGTCACTTTACTTTGGATTGCTGCGCCCGCTCCTTCACCTACAATTACTGGGCGAGTTTGCAATGCTTGCGTCCACGGGTATGGGTTATTGTTTTGATCAAATAATACCTTATGAGTTAATGCTGCATTACCGCTATTAAACATCACACCGGTACTATTTTTAATAAGTGATACAAGTGCATTAGTGCCATTTTTACATAAAGCGTATTCGGCCTTTGTGCGATCGGGATAAATCACTTCACGGTTATACACATTCATTAATGTATTTCTAAGCGCTGGTAATTCATCGCACGAGTTACTCGTAATCGCTTTAGCAAGCGCTGGCGTTAGTGCTAACCATTGAGTGTTTATATTTGATTGTGCCAAAAGACTTTGCGCTACATCTGCCGACTCATAAGGGTCGCGGCTCGAAGCCGTAATAGCAAGCATGGTTGGTTTTGGGTTATTAACTTTTAAACTGCCCGACACAAATTGTAAAATATTATTAGTCGCAACCTCATTATTAAAATCGGTATTTACTTGCTCTTTTAAACGCTCACCGTTTTTATTAAGTAGCGGTACTTCTAGCATATCAAATACAAAGTTGTACTCTTGCTGAGTTAGACTTTCTAATTGCTGATTATTTTTATCGCGCCACTGCCAGAGTAAATCTGTTTTTGATACGCTATTTGACGATTTACTTTGTATGGTTTTAAGTGTTTTTAATACAGCCGTTTTTGCCTCAACATTATTATTAGGCCAATGCTGCGCGATGTTTTTTATTTGAGAGCTGCTAAGTGTATATAAATTATGTGACTTACCATCAATAACAGCCTCTTTTTGGCAATTATTAAGCTTGGCGCTAGTACAGGTAGTAAGCTCTGACCCCACTAAAATTAAAGTTTGGCTTTGCTCTTGAGCTACTGCATTTATTGAAAAACCGGCACCGAACAATGCCACTACCATACCCAGTAACTTCGGCTGTTGATCACGTAAAAATGCACATATCATAATGTAAACTCTAATATAAATAATAAAACTAATGTGCTGTAGTTTAACAGCTAGCCACTTGCGCCTAAATATATTTTTATAAATGTTAAATAATTCAAGTCTCTGAAAAACGTTCGGGTTAAGCACTGCATTTAAATACATTGTTTAGTTTGCCCCTCTGTCTTTGTAAATATTATCTAAACAAATTTAAACGGAGCATTTATTGACCAATTTCATTGTTTAAATTACGGTGGTGAATTATTTTATGTAACTGGGATGAAATATGGACTTTTCTAATGAAGAGATAAATTTTTTTGCTGAGTTATTTAAGCCCAATACAAAGTCACATGCTCACAACAGTCACGTTTTAACGTTACAAAGTTCAGTACCAGCCAATATTGCTCACTTACTTAGTAGCGCTAATTTAACCCTGCTCGCAGAGGTTGCACACTATCAGTTATGGTTTCCGTTGGACTTGAAAATTGATAGCGCCGGTATAATCAAACCGATTTTAACCGCCCCCGAAGTAATAGACACACAAGGCACACTGCGCAGTTGGCGCTGGAGTGAGCTAAATATTAAAAGCCAAGGGTTTAAAATTGAATCAATATCAAACACGGGGATGTTTTTAAAACCCCTCAGAAAAGGTAACCATTTAAATAAATCACAGCACATGGAATTTATTTTACCTAACAAACAAAGTATTTCGATGGAAATAGAACCCGTAAGGCAAAGCACGCAAGGTATAGCCGCTAAAATAACGCAAATTCATAGCGGTCAAGAGCAACTTAGAGCTTACCTATTTGAAGAACATAAGCGTCAACATGCTAAATTATACGAGAATGGCCAATTAGTTGAGCAGCTAATTTAATAGGTGTTTACCCCGCTATACTTGCATTTAGTTGGCTTTATTTAACCCCCTCTCAATGTTAATCTGTACCCTTATTAATAAATCATAAGGATATGACAATGCCAGGTGCTTTTGCGCACATCACTGCTGTTAATATTGCAACGCAAACCAAGTCACTCGCTAAAATGGATATGCCTAAAAAAGCAAAGCTTATTTTAAGCCAACGCCAAGCATACCTTGAACTAGGCTGTGTAGCCCCCGATTATCCTTACTTAGCTGTAGCGCAGCCTAGCCAAAATGCGTGGGCCGACCTAATGCACTATGAGCACACAGGCGATTTACTTAAAGCAATGATTGAATACTGTAAAACACTTGAAGGTGAAGCATTTGAAAAGTGTTTTTCCTGGTTATGCGGTTATATGGCCCATGTTGCTGCAGATATAACAGTGCATCCGGTTGTTGAATTAAAAGTAGGCCCTTACGCGCAAAACCAAACGGCGCACCGTACCTGCGAAATGAATCAAGACGCGTTTATTTGGCAACGTTTAAACTTAGGTGAGTTAGGTTATGCTGACCGCGTGCAACAAAATATTGGATCTTGTACTAAAAAAGACGATAATTTTGATACCGATATTGCAAAAATTTGGCGACATGCTTTATTAACGGTTCACCCAAGCTACGCAGCACAACACGCTCCTAACTTTAATTCATGGCATAACGGTTTTCAGCTTGTAGTAAATAATGTTGAAGAAAGCTATCGATTATTTGCCTGTGCACGCCATGTTGCTGCTGATTTAGGCTTGTTTTATCCTCGCCCAAACGAAGTAGACCCCACTTTTATTGAACATCTAAAAACGCCGCACGAGCCTATGCATTACAACGATATTTTTGACTTTGCCGTTAGTAACATTCAGCACTACATAACCATTATTGCCAATGCCGTATTTTTAGATACTGATTACAGTGCAATTAAAAATTGGAACCTAGATACAGGCTACGATGAACACAACACGATGACGGTATGGAGCAAATAAAATGAAACACTTACTTTATATAAGCCTCATAGTATTACTTAGCGGTTGCTACACTCCTAAAAAAAACAATCCAGAAGTGATGGCCGACTTAGCCTCACAATTAAAAGATATTGCTACAGCCGTTGATGGCACACTAAAATTTAGTGAAACATCCTATTCAACAACTGATGAGTTATTAAAAGCCGCTGTTAATAACGATTTAAGCAAACTTGCACCTTTTGGGGAATACACGCTTATTGTAAACGTACAAGATGATAACGCAGTGCTACTTTTATGTGATGCCAATACGGCTTTAATTGAAGATGCAGGCTGTACTGCTCAATCAGATATACAGCATTGGGGAGCAGGAGTTATTCATCAGTGCGAAATAACTATAAACGCCCAACAGCTCTGTAACTAGGTAATAAAATACCTGCTATACATTTAAAGTTGAGCCGTCATCTCTTTGGGGTTAAACACTAAGCCATGGCGGCTAACATGCTCTGCAAAATTTTCGGCTGACATTGGTTTCCCAAAGTAAAAGCCCTGAAATTCTTTACACCCCATTTGCGCCATTATTGCTACTTGCTCTTGGGTTTCTACTCCTTCGGCTACACACTTAATATCAAGCTCTTCACACATAACGTGCACCGCTTTAACTAAACTTTTTTGACGCGTAGAGCTTGTTACTTGGCTGATTAATGAGCGATCTAACTTGAGCTTGTTAATAGGGTAATCGGCAAGGCGTGCAATATTAGAATACCCCACTCCAAAATCATCAACCGAAATAGTAAAACCCCACGATTGCAGTGTTTGCATAAGCTTTAGCGAATGCGCTTGGTTTGCCTCAAGAGAGGTTTCAGTCAGTTCTAACTCTATTTGAGGTGGCTTTACGTTGAAGTCGGCAAGGTATTTAACCAGTTTTGACATAAAATCGGTTTGGCTAAAATCAATTAGAGATATATTTATTGCCACCGGCACACTCGGTAAACCCGCCTTAGTCCAATTGGAAATTTGAGCGCAGACTTTTTGAATAATCAGATCGGTTAACCTACTGACCATTCTGTATTCTTCGGCAATAGGAATAAATACCACTGGCGACACATTACCTAGTATTGGACTGTTCCAACGCGCTAAAGCTTCAAGCCCAATACATTGACCCGTTGCATCTACTTTAGGTTGATAGTGTACCGACAAATCGCCCTGCTGAAGCGCTTCGTCTAGCAACATCGAAATTTCGTATTTTTCGATAAAAGCTTGTGATTGTTTTTCGTTATAACCACTTAGAGGCATATTACAGTTTGCAACTTTAAGTGCTTCGCACGCATTGCTAAGTACTGTTGTGCTGTTTTTTCCGTGATCAGGATACTTTGCAAAACCAAATAAAAATGATTGCTGACACTTAGTGCCAAACACATTATAAGTTTTATCTAATGTATTTTTTATTTGCATTAATAGCTTATCTTCTAGCTCGTTTTGCGAGTTTGCGCCAATTATAAAAGCAAGCTTTCCTACTCCTATATGAGCACACAAAAGAGGCCCATCTGGCATCGCTTTTAAACGCTTGTACGCGTTAATAAGTAATGCTTGAGAGTCGGCTTTAGTGAGCTTCAAATTTAAGTATTCACTATTTGCACTTTGCGCAACAACGATATAAAAACCTTTTTGGTATTTGCTTGTTAATCTGTCGCATTGCAGCTCAAACCATTCTCTATTAGGTAGTTTTGTTTGCGAGTCTCTAAAGCGTAAACGTTTATTTTCTTGTTCCATCATCGATAAATTTTGTTTAATGAGCTGCTCTTGCGTGCAATCGTAAAAGTCATATACACGGTAGTTTGTACTCATTGTTATTTGCTGATAACTGGCTTTAAAATAACTTTTTTTGTACTTCACAATTTTATTTTGAGCATTAGAGTCGTCAAAAACTAAGGCCGGAAATAAATGAGAAAGATTAACGCTTCCTTCTTTTAATTCTTTTTTTATACCAAACATATCAATAGCATGTTGATTAAAATCAGTAATGACAAGGTTTTCGTCAACAATAATTTTGGCTTTATTTGATTCGGTGAACAGGCTTCGATAAAGCTCATTTTTATCTTTAAGGTGTGTATTAGCGCTTATCATTGTTTTGTTTAAACGCTTAGCAGCCACAATAGTGCGCGCCACAGCAAGGGGAATACAAATGTTAAAAAATAAAAATATAAGCCCTGTAATGTATAAGTCAGCGTCGGGAAGTTGTTGCGCTATGCCGGTTAAACCCGATAAATTAACGTTATTGATGATCATATAAAACGGCGCAATATTTAATACGCCATAAGCAAGGGCTGTTCTATAACCAAGTAGCATAAGTGCTATTATCGGGCAGGAATACATATACATAGAACCCACTTTAGCAAGCTCTAGGTCTGTTAAAAATAAGTTCATTGACACGCTAGCAGCTACAATAGCTATTAAAAGTGCATGAGCGCTAAAGTGATAAAAACGCTTACTTGCTATAAGTAAACCACATGCAGTAGCAAGAAAACTGCTTGTTAATACAACAATATAAATTAAGTTAAATTCAATAGCGCTTGTGTACGTGTGGCACGCCACAGCAAAACATAACACCATTACTAAAGATAGAATAATGCGCAGTGCACTTATTCGCCAATTAGCAACCTGACCAGGGGCTGAATAGTGATCGTTTAATAAAAAGAACCTATTGAAAAAATGCATAATAAACAACAGTTAAAGCTCATTCTTCTATTAGACATTGATAGCTTGTTAAAATCAATCAAATGAATATAATTTCTATTTACATTGTTCTATAAAATAGACAGGTGTAAACCTACTTGTAAGCCGTTAAGCATTTATTTTCCGAGTGTTTTTACAGTTATCTTCTTTAAGAGCGAAACCACTGCATCCTAAAAATTCACCGTGCTTAGATTTGCGTTTACGCATTTCGCGACCACACTTTTCACAAATTGGGTGCTGCGTTTTACACTCTGTATTCACACATTGTGAGTACGTGTTTTTATCAATCGATGGGCCACTACAGCTTTTACACACTCGTAATTTAGTTTCGCAAATCTGCGTATTAGTACAACTATAATAATCACCATATTGACCCGTTTTTGGCACAATTAAACCGTCGCTGCACGTACTACACTCTCTTTGCTTTAGTTGCGACTTATTAAACAACGTTGAAGCGATTTGAATGGGATAATTGTCATTTACTAATTCTTTTACAAACGCTGAGCATGCATAAGGGTCTGCAATTAAATACGCTTTATGTTTTGCGCGCGTAATACCTACATAAAGCAAACGCCTTTCTTCTGAGTGAGTGAATTCATCTTGCACTGGTAATAACGACTCCACCAGGACGTTATTTTGATTATCGCTAGGAAACCCTAATTTACCTTGTTCAAAACCAATAATAATACAGTAATCGGCTTCAAGCCCCTTAGCGCTATGCAATGTCCAAAAATAAAGAGGGTTTGTATGCTTTTTATCTTTTAAATGCTGCTGCACGCTATTTAACATGTATCGGTATCGACTAAGTATGGCAATGCTCGCTGATGCATCGTTTTTTTGAATAGTGCTTATGCTCTGCTGTACTTTTATTTCTATCGATTTAGTGCCTTGGTATAAATCGTCTAACAAAATAACTTGTGGTGTGGTTACTTGCGTATGTGTGCTGATCTGCTTTTTATATTGCTCAGGGTTTTGCATTACAAAGCGCCCCGCTACATCACTAATACTATTGTTATATCTAAATGTTTTTTGCAACATAGTAAGTGAGTGGCTGCCCACTGATTCATTAAAGCGTGTAGTAAGCGCTAAATTACCACCCGAGAACCGATAAATTGCTTGCCAGTCATCACCTACCGCAGTAAAGCGTATTCCTTTGCCATATTTTAATATGGCATTTAAAAAAACCATACGCGCACTTGATATATCTTGAAACTCATCAACTAAAATGTGGCTCCATGGAATATTAAAATCTCCGCTTACTATCGCCTTTGTTGCTTGAATAATCATGTCGTCAAAATCAATGGCATTTTGCGTGCTTAGTTCATTTATATAAGCGTCATGAATTTGCACTAACAAGTTTGCATATTGTTGATAGTTTTTAATACCACTTTGCTTGATGCGCTGCGCTATTTGCTTATTACTTAGTTGCTCCACTCGAATAGCTTGTAAGCATTTTATGTACTTATCAATGCCTTGCTGTAACTGTCCTGAGTTATTTAAAGTATGAAATATTTCGTCGTTACTTAAAGGTGTTAATTCAACATTATTCTGCTTTAATTGTTTAGCGAGAGTTTGCTCTAGCTTTCCTTCTACCCAGTTGTAATGAAAGGTTTCGAGTAAAGTGGTGCCATTTTGTTTATGTAACTTACGCTTAAATGCAATTTGCTCGTTATAGTGTTTTTTATCTATATCGGCACGAGTATTCCCTTGCCTATCAATGCCAAAGTGCTCTAAGTAAATATCGTATTGAGGTATATAAAAGTCTGGTTGGTATTGCCCACTTAGCTCTGCGCCTTGATTAAAGTGATAATTCACCTCATAACTGTGCGCCACGCAATTCAAATGTAGCCAGTTTGAAATAAGCACTTCCTGATAACTTTTTACTTTATGACCCGCAAGGCTACGGTATTCGTTATCGCGTACGTACCGCTCGTACTGTGCATTATCTTTAAAGCTAAATATATCAATCGGCTCATGGAGTAAATCTACAAATACTTTTAAAAACTGTGGCTCGGTTTGTATTTTTTTACTTACCCACCCAGTTAACCAACTATTTAATTGAACTGGGTCGGTTGCAAATTTTGACAATTCGATTGGCTTTTTAGCACTTTGTAATAATTTAAGCCCAAGCGCATGAAACGTTAAAATAGTGGGTGCTTTGGTATGCAATTTTGCATACGTGGCGCGTTTAATAAAGCGCTCTTTAAGCTCATTTGCTGCTGTTTTATTATAGGCCAGCACCAAAATTTGCTCAGGCTTGGCAATATCACACGCTATTAGATCTAACGATTTTGCGACCATCACAGATGTTTTACCTGTGCCTGCTGCCGCTAATACTAGGTTTTTATCGTTATCGCGTATAACCGCTAAGCGCTGCTCTGTTGTTAATGGATTTGACTCTACTTGATTAAAAAAGTCATTTTTAAGAGTTAGCTGTTTTTTTTCATATTTATGGCGCAGCTGTGCGATTGCATCGTGAGAATTGGGTGTGGAGCTCAGTATATTTAAAAATTTAATACTGCTTGGCGATAAGTGTTGTTGCCATGTATTTGTACTTTGAGCGTATTGTTTAGCAAGTAAAAATACTTCGTTATTAAGTATTTTCATGGAACTATCACGTAAAAACTCATCTAAAGCATAACGCTTTAGCAAAGCCTTGGCGTTATTTACTTTTTGCTCAAGCATGGCTGAAAATTGCGTATTAAGGGCGGTATTTAAAGACTTAGCTTGTGCTTTGTTTAAAAAGCTAATTGATGTATTGCTACTATCGCACAAATTAATTTTGGCGCTAAATAAACGATTTTTAAGTATTGAGTAATTATCAAAGTCTTTAATTAAAAATGTCCGTGCGGGAGCACTTCTAAAATGCACAACAAGGCGCTCTTGTTCAATAGTTACGTGTTTAATACGGGTAAAAAAACGGCCTAGCCAACTTGGAGTAGCAATATACTGCGCCATAATACTCAATATGAAGATATGCTTTGGCTTGATTGTAACATACTCTTTTATATTACATTTAACGCTAAATAATAGTCATTTATCAAGCAACCTCTTAGCAGGCTGACTTTTAAAACTTAATGTTATCATTTTACTCACAACCATTAACAATTTTAAACATTTACAGATAGTGTGTTGTGTAACAATGCACAAATACACTTAATATATTTACCAGGTATATCCGCAATTAAACAATTACTTATAGCTAATTCAGTGGTTAAAAGGAGCTAACATGCTTAAAAAGTGCATTACCACAACTGCTTTAATTTTATTATTATGCGCCTGTACAACAGAAACAGAGTCGAATTTAGTAAAAACAAAAGGAATTTGGGCAGGCTTTGAACTGATTTCTGACGGTAACCGCACGCGTGTTAACGCAGAGCTAAATGCGGGAGATGCTAATGGCTCAAACATTATTTTAAGCGATAGCGACTCATTGCAAGCTGTTGTTAATAACACTGCTATTGTACTTACAAAAGATACCGACTTTTTAGACGTTGATTACCAAGCGTATATAAATGCTACTGATGATAACCAACAGTTTGATATAAAATTTAAACGAGACGATGGCATAAATGCGAATTCAGGTGTGGAACTACCTTTAAATTTTATTATTTTAACCCCGAGTAACAACCAAACTTTTAGTATTAATAGTCCCCTTACAGTTCAGTTAGATGGCACTGATCCCAATAGTACTAGTCAAGTAGGACTTAGCAGTAGCTGCACTAACAATAATAATGAAACACTTTTACAATCAATGCTTTTTGCGCTTGGCACTTCGCGCCTTGAAATAGATTTGCAAAGCTTAGATATGTTTAGCAGCTCGCAAGTAGATCAAAGTAAAACGTGTAGTTTAACCGTTAGTGTAAGGCGTGAACGAGTAGGTAGTATTTCGGGTGAGTTCGCAAACCAAAGTTATATTAAAGCCCAGCAATCACGCGCTATTAAAAATATGACTTTAACGTTTTAATTTGCACGCTAATTTACTCAGCGTTAAGCTACGCCTTTATTAAGTAATTTTACCAATTGTAATTGCCCTCCTTATTTATAGGAGAACAAATAACAGTTGATATAAAGGTTTATTATGACTAACAGCACATACCCTATTGGCACACCAGGCAAAAAATGGAATAACAACGATAAAGCCCAGTGGTTAGCACGCCAAAACATTAAACGCAGTTACCAAAACGAAGTCGTAACGCTAATTAATGACCTTAAAAGCACCTTAGATATAGAGCAATACGGCGAGCTTAATTACGCCGCTGGTACTTACCCATTATATATATTAAAAACGCCTAACTTTAATGCCAATAAGCCAACTGTTTTAATCACCGGTGGTGTACATGGCTACGAAACCAGTGGCGTACATGGCGCACTTAGATTTGCTAAAACATCCGCTATGCAACACTCTGAGCAGTTTAATATTGTTGTTGCGCCCTGCATTAGCCCTTGGGGATATGAAACAATAAACCGCTGGAACCCTGATGCTATTGATCCTAACCGCTCATTTTACGAAGGCAGCCCAGCACAAGAGTCAGCAGCTATTATGGCGTTTGTAAAATCACTCAATGTAGACTTAGTTGCTCATATTGATTTACACGAAACAACCGACAGCGATAACAGTGAATTTAGACCCGCACTTGCTGCCCGTGAAGGCACGACAAACACTAATTGGAACATACCTGATGGGTTTTATTTAGTGGCCGATACCAATAAGCCTGAGCCTGAATTTCAAAAAGTAATTATCGAAGATGTAGCAAAGGTCACGCACATTGCACCGAGTGATGAAAATAACCAGTTAATAGGCGTCCCTCAAGAGCAATTTGGCGTTATTAATTACGCAGCACGCGATTTAGGTTTGTGTATGGGCTTTACAGATGCACCCTATGTAACCACAACAGAGGTATACCCTGATAGTCCAACAGCCACAGATGAAGAATGTATTTTGGCGCAAGTAGCGGTTATTAAAAGCGCCCTTAACTATATTAAAGCACTTTAATAAGTTTGCAGCCGCTTGTACCCTATTGGCTGCTAAACTAAATTTAGATAAAAAGCTAATTTAGGAGGTATTAATGGAATACAAAAATGAAAACGGACACGTTAATTTATCGCTTGAAAATAATATAGTTATTGCACAATTTAGCGGAAACCTAGAACTTGAGCTTTTAAGTAATTTTAAAACAGCGCTTTTTGAAACCATTCAATCATTTAAAGGCGAAAAATGGGGTTATATAAGTGACTCATCAAACGTTGTAGCTGCAACCCCACAGGCCGAGCAAGAAATGGTAGCCATAAGCCACAGCATGCAGCAAAACAACTGTTTAATTAGCGCGTTTGTGCTTACATCACCTATTGCTATAAGCCAAATGCAACGAATAATGCAAAACGCCAAAAGAGACGTTACTTTCAAAGATTGTCTTTTTGATAATCTAGAATCTGCAAAGCATTTTATTTTAAATGAATTAAACAATGACTTGAGCTAGGTAGAGCTCAAGTCGTTGTTTATATAGAGCTTATACTGTACTAATTTTTATAAAATTGGCTGTCTTTGGTTATAGTAATGCTGGCATCTTCTTGCGCTGTTACTATAAATTGTAACTTACTCACTTTGTGCGCAATATTGTAACCATCGGCTGTTACAGTAACGGGGACTCTTTTCATTGCACCTGGCTGTATAAGTGTAGAACTTGGACTTGAGAGTGTTGCTTCTGGCAAGCCCTCTATGGCAATACTGTAATGCAGTGCTTGCTGCGTTTTATTAATAATAGTAAGTGTATAAGGGTTTTCTACCAGGCCCTCGTAGTTCACTCTATAAAGCGCATTCCTATCGCGTAGTACTGAGGCTTCTATTGGTGTGCGTTGCAGCATCCATGCAAACATAGAAATGATTAACAAAGCCGTTAATGCGCCGTATCCTATTAGTTTTAATCTAAATGGATTGGTTTTTTTGCCTTCCATTTGTTTTTCGCTGGCGTATTTAATTAAGCCTTTTTGATAACCAAATTTCTCCATGGTATCGTCGCAAGCATCAATACATAAGCCACAGTTTATACATTCATATTGTAAGCCATTTCGAATGTCTATACCTGCCGGGCAAACCTCTACACATAAGTTACAGTCTACACAGTCACCTAAGTTAAGCTCTTTTGGATCGGCTTTGCGTTTACGCGGTCCACGACTTTCACCGCGCTTGCTATCATAGGTAACAAGCAACGTATCTTTATCAAACATAACAGCCTGAAAACGAGAATACGGGCAAGCAATCGTGCACATTTTTTCGCGTAAAAACCCTGCATTACCGTAAGTACAAAAAGCGAATAAAAACACCCAAAAGCTCGTAATACCTGACCATTCAAATGTAAGCATTTCCATATACAAACTTTTTGCTGGAATAAAATACGCCATAAACGAGGTGGCGGTTAAAACTGAAATAATAATCCACGCACTGTGCTTAGTTATTTTTTTGCGCCAAGTACTTAGCGTCCACTGAGATTTATCTAATTTAATTCGCTGATTTCGCGTGCCTTCTATGCGCTGCTCTACCCACGAAAACATGAGCATCCATATTGTTTGCGGGCACGTGTATCCACACCAAACCCGACCAAGCCAGTTGGTTACAAAAAATAACGCAAAAGCCCCCACCATGAATAGCAAGGCTAAAATCATAAAATCTTGAGGAAGGAGTGTTAAACCAAAAATAGTAAAGGTTTGCGTTGCCACATCAAGCAGCACAGCTTGTTGACCGTTATATTGGATCCACGGTATTGCAATAAAAGTTAGCATTAACAGCCAACCTAAATTACGGCGTATGCGCTGAAAAAATCCTTTTTGCTCGCGGATATAAATTGGCCCTTCGGTGTTATAGGGCTTAATGATCATGTCTTCTTCTTTAATATCAAACTTCATAGTACTTGCTTCATAATGACGGGTATTACGCAAGCATTTGCAACTTTCAGACCAAGCTGAAAATTTATTTACATTATTGATATTAAACGGTTTATTTCAAAGCAATAAAATAAAATTCGCGACATTAAACGCACTTCGCGATATATCACGAATCTTTAGCAATCCCTAACTTTCGCATTTTTGAGCGTAGTGTACTCTCAGGTAAGCCCAATTTAACTGCCGCTCCTTTATCACCTGATATTTGCCAGTGCGATAACACAAGAACAGAGGTTATATGCTGCTTTTGCGCTTCATCGAGCGTAAGTGAAGGATTAATAACTACTTCACCACCCGCTTGCAAAGGCTGACTTAGCTGAAGTACCGCTTGATTAGATAAAATAGCTTCGCGTTCAAGTACATTTTGCAGCTCTCTAATATTGCCTGGCCAATCGTAAGCCTGCAGCTGCGTAATTGCTTTTTTACTTAGCCCTTTTAAATTTTTCCCGAGCCGTTTATTTAGCTGCGCAATCAAATTAGCGCATAAATAAGGAATATCTTCTTTTCGATCTTTAAGGGCAGGTACTTTTATAGGAAATACATTGAGCCGATAATACAAATCAATTCTAAACGTGCCTTTTTGTACCATTTCCCACAGGTCGCGATTAGTCGCTGCAATTACTCTAATGTTTACTTTTAGCGTGTTGCTGCCACCCACACGCTCAAACTCTTGTTCTTGCAGGACTCTCAGTAATTTACTTTGCGCCTCAAGTGGAAGCTCTGCTATTTCATCTAAAAACAAGGTGCCTTTATCAGCAAGTTCAAAGCGCCCTTTACGGCGGTCATTGGCACCTGTAAACGCGCCCTTTTCATGGCCAAACAATTCCGACTCTAGCAAGCTCGGTGTAAATGCAGCGCAATTTACTTTTATAAAGGCTTGTTCACTACGTTTGCTTAGCCTATACAAGTTACGGGCTACCAACTCTTTACCCGTGCCATTTTCGCCAAGTATAAGCACTGTGCTGTCGGTTTCACTCACCAGTTTTATTTGATCTAACATGGTTTGAAATATATGGCTTTGTCCAACTAGCCCTGAGTCTTGCCAATCTTCGTTAAGTTCTGCAATTAAGTAGTTATTTTCATCTTTTAGCTGCTCACTTAAATGCTTTACTTGCTCAAGTGCCTCTTGCAGTGCATTTTGTGTTTGCTGTTGCAGTGATATATCGCGAAATACCGCTACAGCACCAATTAACTTATCATTTTGATAAACCGGTGTTGAAGTGTATTGAACTGCAAATGAGCTACCGTCTTTACGCCAAAAAACTTCATTTTTAACTTCACGACGTTTTCCATCAAACATGGTGCAGTAAATTTGGCATTCATCAGCGGGATAAGGTGTGCCATCAGCATGAGTATGGTGATGATATTGGTGTATTTTTTTACCTAATAGTTCCTCAGCGCACCAACCTGTCATGCGCTCAGCGGCAGGATTAACAAATACCGCATTACCCGATAGGTCAAAACCGTATATGCCCTCACCTACTGCGTTTAGCAATAATTTAGGATCGTTTAAAAATTGTTTTATCATAAATACACCTCGCGAAATATCGCGAGCATTATGGCAATTTTATACGCTAAGTGCACTCATTACTTAAAGTGCACTTACGCGTAAGTTAAAACGCTATAAATAGTGCTTAAATAACGTTTTTACATCTATTTTTACACCTAGCCTTGCGGCTATTAAATAAAGTCCTGCAAGTTTTCGGTGGATAAATAGCGCATCAACGGGCGGTGTATGCCATTGTTGAGATTGCGCACTAAGGGCAAGCCCTGCATTTTTAATTTTGAGCGCGAGTTCGCTATTTTTAAAATCAAATTCCCCTTCTGCTCTTAGCGGCTCGCACGCCATTAAAAATAAATCAATGACGTTGTTTTTATACTCGTCAACTAAGTCATTTTTAAAATAACCTATGTGTGATGCCGCTTTAAGTACACCTTCTCGGTTGTTTTCGCTACCCGCTTTAAATAAGGCTAAGTACGCTAAGCTAAGCTCGGTTGATATTTCTCGCGTTGCACCAAAATCAAATAAAACAATTTTTTGTGTATCAAGCTGATAATGAAAGTTGGCAAAGTTAGGGTCGGTTTGAATTAATTTAAATTCAAACATTTCTTTAAAAAACAAATCAATAAGTTGCTCTGCAACAAAGCTTTTTTGACTATCTGGTAGCTCTGTAATGCTCTCAATAGGTTCTGCTTTTATATATTCCATAGTTAGCACTTGTTGTGTGCTGTGCTCTGGATATACGTTGGGTACTTTAAAGTGGGGATTAGTTGCTAATGCATTTTTATAACGTATTAAGTACTGAGCCTCACGTTTATAATCAGCCTCAGCTAATAACTGTGCCTTAGCCTCACCAATAAGTAGTTTAATATTAAGATCTTTTGGCAATAAACGAGAAATCGTTAATAAAGAAATAACGTTATCGACATCACTTACTACACTTTTAGCAATACCAGGGTATTGAATTTTAACAGCAAGCTGAACGCCATTTTCTTTATAAGCTAAATGAACTTGCCCTATAGAAGCCGCTGCAAAAGGTCTTAACTCAATATGAGAAAAACGCGCTAGCCACTCATCCCCCCATTGCTCTTTTAACACTTCAACAAGCTGCTTATGAGGCATTGGGTTCGCGTCTGAGCGAAGTAAAGCAAGTAACTGAGCTAATTCAGGACTAAGTAGATCACCCGCATCCATTGAAAGCAATTGCCCCAGTTTCATTGCTGCACCACGTAAATGTGATAGCTGTGTGGCTAGTTTTTCAATGTTTTTAGGTTGTAGCAGTAAGCTTTTATTATCCCAACCTTTACCAGTTAGCGCGCTCTTAGCACCATCAACTAACATGTTGGTAGCAACACCTGTGGCAAGTGAGCCTAATTTTGCAAATCGAGAAAGCCGAGAAGTGGGGACAGTACGAGGAGCCGCCATAATATTAAAACCTAATTAGCCTGAAAGTCAGGCTAATCAATACGTATATTGTAAGTAGGTAGATCTACTTATAGACGAGGTACTAGCTTAATTGCGCCTTCAACCACTTTCATATCAAGTGGAAGTTTACTAAGTAGCATCATTTTAGGGTCATCCATGTTTAGAGTATAAACTGGGTTAACCGCTAAAAAAGCATTAATAACATCCATTGCTTGGCTATCAAGCGCACCTAAATTACCTTTAAAACCGCCGGCATCTACACTCGAATCAAGTAATTTAATATTACGTAAAAACACTGCTTTTTTCTCACTGTCGTAAAATGGGCTACCTTCAATTTGCAGCTTTAAACGCACAGGGTATTTAAGAGCGAATGCATTAATTTCAGCGCTAGAATCGACACCAAGCACAACAACATCGCGGTTATCAGGTCCAATGTTGACACTTAAGTCGTTTACATCAAACTGAACTGGTAAACCCATTAAGCTTACTTTTTCACTTAACTTTGGTAATTGCTTACCCAGTACAGATTCAACCTCAGAGTTGGTAAATGAATATACTGATATGCCTTGCGTGGTATTACAGGCAGTTAAAAATAACGCTGCAATAATAACTAAAATTCTCATGAGAACCCTTTTGTTTATGAATTAGTGATACATAAAAAAGCCGCTATTAAAGCGGCTTAGTAAAATAGTAACCAGCACATATTATGCTGGTTTTATTAAGCTGCAAGTGTCGCTTTAAGTCGCGTTAGTGTGTCAGGTTCAACTGAACCGTCACTGAGCGCTAATAACTGTTTTAAATAATAGTTTAAATCAGCATGATCGCCACGATGTTTGTCATCTAGCATGGCTACTTGTTCTGCCATTCTAAGTGACTTATCGGTTGAACTTACGTTCGCTAGTATTTCCATGCGAGTAATAAGTTGCTCTTTACTTAATGTTGTTTTAAGCGGTGCTTGATACTGACTTGGTAACGCTTCATTGTTTTCAAGTGCAGTAATTAATGCATCTAAATTAGCTTGCTCAGATTTACTCGTAAGCAATGCAAGTTTATCTTCAATAGCAGCTAGTAGCTTAGTAACCTTTGGCGCTAACGATCTAAATTGCGTGTACCCTTTCACTTTTGTTTCTAGGTCGTGCAACTGCGCTCTTTGATTAACATCACTAAGTGCTGCTTCAAGCTCAGCAAGTTCTGCAATTGCTTGTTTATCTGACTCGTTTTGCTCGAGTTTTTGCTGCTCAAACTCACTACTACGCTTAGTAAATGTTTCATCGTTATACTGACGAAACTTTTGCCATAACGCATTTTCAGCTTTTAAACCAGCAAAGCCAATGGTTTGCCATTGCTGCTGCATTTGCTTCAACTCTTGGCAGGCAGCGGCTAAATCATCGCTTTGTGATAATTGCTGCGCTTTTTCTACTAACTCATTTTTAAGTGCTGCATTACTTTTATGAAATGCGTTTAATAAAGCCAGTACTTGTTGTTGCTCATTTTTATAACGATCGTTTAGTGTACGGTATGTTTTAGGGTCAACTTTACCCACACTGCGCCACGCTTTATTTAAACGATTGTATTGGCTTTCATATTGTTTCCAATCAAAATCATCCTCAGCAGTTGGCTGTAAATGGAGCGCATGCATGTCGTTAATAATACTTTCACGCTGTGCTTTTGATGCTTCGCGTTGCACTTCTTGCTCTGCGAAGTAACTACGGCAAGGCGCAAATAACAACTCGATTTGTTCATCAAACTGCACACCTTGTAGCTTTTCTTCATCTGTGTCTAAACGACCTAACTCATTCCAACGTTTACGTAGCGCTTTTACTTGCTCTGCGCGTTGTTGTGGGTCTGTACACTCTTCGCTTACTAATGCACTTACTTCTTCTAATAAAGCTTTACGCTTTGGTGCTGCAGCGTATTTTTGCCAATCTTTCGCATCTGCAAGTTGCGCTTCAAGGTCTGCTTTTATGTTTACAAGTGGCTGCTGATATTGCTCAGTAAGTGTATTAAATAACTCTTCAAAGCCTTTAAACACGCCAAAAGCAACATTAAAACGACCTTCTTCAATTAGGCGCTTAACATCACGAGCTTTGCGCTTTGCTTGGCTTTGGTTTTTTTCAAGTGGCTTAACTAGCTCATTCATTGGTGCTAAAAATTGCTTTTTATGCCCATTTAACTGTGTTTTAAAGGTACTTTGCAGTGCGCCATCTAAAACATTCAAATGATTACGCGCTGCTTTAAAGCCATTATTAAATTCAGTTAGAGTTGCATCGTATTGCGCTAAATCTTCTGCTGGCTTAATTTCGCATAATGCTGCAAAAGCGAGTTTGTACTCTTTAATAGCCGTTGTTAGCTCGGGTAATTTAGCAACTTGAGTAAATAGTTTTTCTAACTTGCTTACAGCGAGTTTTGATTGTGCATTATTAGTAAGTTCTGTTTCGCTAATAGCTTGCTTAGCTTGCGCTACTTTTGCATCAAGCCAATCTTGTTGAATTTGCTCTGGAGTTTCAAGACCAAGCTGTAAGGCATTTTCAATTTCTTCACCCAAAGCTTCAAGTGTTGCAAGTGCTAATAATTGACGCTGTTGTTGCGCTAATTGCTGCTGCTCTTTGTCATGTACTGCTTTTAGCTGTTCAATGTGTGCATCTAACTTAGTAGTAATAGAAATATATTTTTCATCAAGCAGCTTTACACGTTCATCACTTAACCATTTGAGCTCAAGTGCTTGCCACTGGGCCATTAATTCGCCGGCTTGTGAATTTACAACACCAAAATCTGTTTTTTCACGTAAAGCATTTAACTTAGCTAAAATAACACGTGTTGCACTTTCAACCTGAAGTGGCATTTCAATTGCTAAACGCTCATTTTCAATATGCGTTTCAAGTGCTGCTTTTGCATCACCTTTTGCATGTTTTACTAATGGCTTAATCAATTGATGGGTAATAACAAGTTCAACTAACTGAGTTTGTAGCTCTTCGCTACCTTCTTTAAATGCTTTTTCTACTAATTTTGGATTTGCTAAACGTTTTAATAATTTAACGCGTACTTGCAGTTCTTTTTCTGCAAATGCTAACTTTTCGAGTGTTTTAACAGGTGCAAAACGCTCTATGTATTCACTTTTGATTTGCGCTGTTAATGTACTTTCGCTATTTAAAACAGCATTAGATATTTGCAGCTCTGCTATATCTTTTAATGCTTGATCTTGTTTATACGCTTTCCACCATAGCGGCAAATTGTTTACCTTTTGCAGCGCTTTACGGCGAATTTCAGCTGAGCTATCTTCAAGTGCTAACGTGTTTAATATGGTTGCATCACGTTCAATGTCTAATTTTTCGATAGCATCAAGACGTACTTGTTGCTTTGGGTGTTTCCACTTAGGTGTAAAAAGGTGCTTAAAGATCATGTTCACTAAACCTAGCTATTTCGTTGTCTGATTTGAATTCTTTTTGTAGTTGAGCTTTTGTCTTTTGGATCATTTCACCATTAGCACCAATCGTAAATTGCTCGTTTGATTGAGCCACCTTTGCTTGATACAACATAACCAACTGCACTGTTTGTTGCTTTTGTTCATCTGATAAAACGGTACCGTCTGGCCACTTGCCAGTAGAAGCACCGTATTGTAAGCGTTCGAATAATTCGGGAGTAATATTTTGTACAAGATTGTCGATGTTCATGTCATTTTTTCTTTTTTAGAGTCACTAAAATAATACGATTTATAAGGTACCAGATACAGCCTATGCCTATTGCGGCAGTGTAAGCATACCACTGAAGTGTTTCTTCTTGCGGTTGTAAAAAGTACAAGCAGAAAAAACCACCTAAAAATAAGATAAGCGCCAAAAAGGAGTGATTTATAAACATCTGCTTTTTTTTAATTCGCTGTTCGCGCTGAAGTTGTAAAACTTGCTCGTCGTTTAGCTCTGCAATGTTGCTTTCGCAATGCGGACATTGCTTATGTTTATCTGAAATTGATTTTGCACATTTTGGGCAACGAATAATCGCCATACTTCTCTCCATACTACGCATAAAAAAAGCGCCTTTCGGCGCCTTTATTGTACTTGTTTTATTTCTCGTTGTCTTTTTTGAATTCAAACCAACAACTGATTTAGGGGCTATAATTTTCTAAGTTGCCCACTAAGTTTAATTACTCAGCGTCTTTTGACTGTTTCTCTAAACGCTTTTCCCAAAACGAGGCGTTTTTAATCCCTAATTTAACTGGGTCAAATGTGATTTTTCCGCCTTTTTTCTTCTGATCCTCATAATCGCTCAAACATAACAAAGCTGGCTTAGCTACAAAGAAAATAGCTAAAATACCCAATATGTTAATCCAAGCCATTAAGCCAACGCCAATATCTCCAATAGTCCAGATATAACCTGAATTATTAACCATACCGTATGCAACCATGAACATAATCACAAATTTCACAAGGACAAGCGGGATATTGCCTTTAAAGTAACGATTTAAGTAAGCAATATTTGTCTCTGCAATGAAGTAATAAGCAAGTATTGTGGTAAAGGCAAAGAAGAATAATGCAATACCGACAAATGCTTGTCCAAAGCTGCCAAATACACTAAATAAAGCCATTTGAGTAAAGGCTGCTGAGCCAACTTCAGTCGCTGCATCGACATTTTGTACAATAAACTGTCCTGCTGGTAAATCACCCACAACATTATATTGCTGCGTTATTAAAATCATTAATGCTGTTGCAGTACACACAAAAATGGTATCAACATAAACCGAAAAAGCTTGTACTAAACCCTGTTGAGCTGGGTGATCAACCTCTGCAGCGGCTGCAGCATGAGGCCCACTACCTTGGCCAGCTTCATTAGAATATATACCACGCTTTACGCCCCAACCAATAGCGGCACCAAAACCAGCCTGTGCAGTAAATGCATCACTAATAATTAAATAGAATATATCAGCTACTTTATCTAAATTTAAAAATACCACGATTAATGCCAGTACTATGTAACCCAGTGCCATAAATGGCACTACTACTTGCGTAAAGTTTGCAATACGCTTTATACCGCCAAAAATAATAAACGCTAAAACAATAAGGATGATTGCTAAAGCGACTAACTTAAAGCTACCTACGTCACCAAAGCTAGTAGTAACCATGTTGCCACTGCCAAACACTTGGGTAAACGCATTACCTACTGCATTTGCTTGTACACCAGGTAGAAAAACACCACAGGCAATAATCGCCGAAACAGCAAATAAAACAGCTAGCCACTTTTGCCCTAAACAACGGTCAAAATAGTACGCTGGGCCACCACGGTATTGCCCATCTTCTTCTGTTTTATAAATTTGGCCTAAAGTAGACTCTGCGTATGCAGTGCTTGCACCTAAAAATGCAACAACCCACATCCAAAAAATTGCGCCTGGCCCACCAAAGCCGATAGCGGCAGCAACGCCAGCGATATTACCAACGCCTACTCGTCCAGACAACGATACTGCAAGGGCTTGAAAAGATGAGATACCTTTATCAGACGTGTTAGGACTAAATAATAACTTACACATTTCTTTAAAATGTCTAACTTGAGCAAATCGAGTTAATACTGAATAAAACAAGCCTGCGCCTAGGCATAAATAGATGAGTGCATTACTCCAAACAACATCATTAACAGCACTTACAAAAGCTTCCATGGATATCCTCTATAGTTATATTTATTATTTTTAATTACGAGACTCTGCTTTAGCTACTACGCTACATAAGCTTTACGAAATAAGGTTTTACCTCTCCCGTCCCGACTCATGATTTAATTAATCTTAACTTAAGTAACCTAACTTTGTTAACACTTAATTTTCAAAATATATAATTACACGCTTGGCGAAAGGCACTACATCTGTAGTATTTAAATGAAAGTAGATTGATTTGTACCGATACGGTGATGATACGCAGCGAAGAAGCGTTGAAAACGTTTTAAGAATAAAGCTGCTATATGATTATTATTTTTTTATACAAGGGGTTTTATTAAAAGCAAAAAGGGTATCAAAACATTGATACCCTTTTAGATAAACGTTTTATCTTAAATCATCAACAACATTAACAATAGCCGCTAATGTATCTTGACCAAATTGATACGAACGACGATCTGACCAGCCGTAATCTGGATCAGGTAAATCGTTGTTGTCTTTAAATGGCATTTCAATTGTGTACGTTAATGCTTTGAATTCTTCAGCCGTAGCTGATGAACCTACCGTTAGGTTAGCTTGACCTGGCTCATCTTTTGGATAGCCATGCTCATCTTGAAACTCAGGTGTAATAGTTAAAAGCGCAGCTTTAAAGCTATCTTCTAAACCTTTTAAGCGTTCATCGTAACTTGGAATACCTTCACTGCCTGCCACAAAGTTATATGGGATAGCTTCATCGCCGTGTATGTCTAAGTGCATATCTAAGCCAGCTTCGCGCATTTTATTAAGCACTAAGTAAACCTCAGGGCTATTTTCCATGCTTGGTGTTTGCCATTCACGGTTTAAGTTAACACCTTTAGCGTTAGTACGAAGATGTCCGCGTGCGCTACCGTCTGGATTCATATTAGGCACAACGTAAAAAACTGCTTTTGATAGAAGCGCAGCTGCATGTGGGTCTTCGTCATCAAGAAGTTTGTGCAGTAGACCTTCAACATACCACTGCGCCATTGTTTCACCTGGGTGTTGACGTGCTGTGATCCAAATGGTTTTCTTGTCTTCACTTGGCTCACCAATTTTAAGCACACTCATATCGCGGCCATCGAGTGTTTCACCAAGCGTTATTAATTGGCAAGCGCCTTGGCTTTGTGCCCAAGATAATAAATCTAAATGGCGGTCGTAACTGTATGGCGCAAAGTAAGCAAAATATACGCTGCCGCACTCTGGTTCAATTTCAAAGCTTAATGTGCCATTTTCATAGCTTGATGGTACACGAAACCATGTTTGGCGGTCATATGATGCAACGGCTTGGTACCCTTCCCAACCATCTGGGTAAGCTGATTTATCAAGCTCATTAATATTTAACTTATGCAATTGGTAAGGTGTTGTTTCAAGACGAAAGTGAAACCACTGATAAAATTCAGACTGGTGATCTTTATTAATTTCTAATTGAATATTTAAAGGATCGGTGGCTTCAATAACTTTGATATTACCACTGTCGAAATTGCTGCTGATTTTCATGAAAAAACCTTTAGGTTGAATAAGTTTATCTGCTTATTAATTCACAGAACTGACATTATTTTATAAATAGTAAAACGAATGTGCATCTTCTTAATTAAAGCCTATCACAAGGCATACGCTTTAAAAATAATACACGACCAAAAAAGCCAGCAACATGCTGGCTTTTAAGTCACTGCAAATAAATTAGCGAGGTAAGCTTGGGAATGACACTTCGGCCATATCGCGCATACAACGAACTACTTGGCAGCTGTAACCAAACTCATTGTCGTACCATACATATAAAACAATACGGTTATCTTCAACAATTGTTGCTTGTGAATCAACAACACCTGCGTAACGGCTACCTACTAAATCGGTAGATACAATTTCCGTTGATGCAGTGTAATCAATTTGATCACGTAAGTCTGAATGAAGTGCTGTATCGCGTAAAAATGCGTTTAGCTCTTCAACTGATGTGCTTGTTGCTAAGTTAAGATTTAAAATAGCTAGCGACACATTAGGTGTAGGTACGCGGATTGCGTTACCTGTTAACTTGCCTTCAAGCTCTGGTAATGCTTTTGAAACCGCTTTTGCAGCACCTGTTTCAGTAATTACCATATTGAGTGCTGCGGCACGGCCACGGCGCTCTGCTTTGTGGTAGTTATCAATAAGGTTTTGATCGTTCGTGTACGAGTGTACAGTTTCAACATGGCCATTATTGATACCAAACTTATCGTTTAATGCTTTAAGCGTTGGTGTAATTGCATTGGTTGTACAGCTTGCTGCACAAACAATTTTATCTTCAGGTAAAATATCTTTGTTATTAACACCATATACGATGTTTTTGATATTGCCTTTTGCAGGAGCTGTTAATAATACTTTTGCAGCGCCCTTACACTCTAGGTGCTGGCCAAGGCCCGCTTCGTCTTTCCAAATACCGGTGTTATCAACAATTAATGCATTGTCGATACCGTATTGAGTGTAATCAATTTCGCTAGGAGAGTTAGCGTAAATAACTTGAATGTAGCTACCGTTAGCTTTAATTGCATTGCGTTCTTTATCAATCGTTATTGAGCCATTGAATGGACCGTGAATTGAATCACGACGCAGTAAGCTTGCACGCTTTTCAAGATCCCCATCTTTACCACCACGCACAACAATAGCGCGCAAACGTAAATCTGAATATGGACCTGATTTTTCAATTAATAAACGCGCTAATAAACGACCGATACGACCAAAACCATACAATACTACATCGCGTGGCTCTTTCGCTGGTGAGTCTGTTATTTCTGCAAGTTCATCTTTTACAAACTCTTCTACTGAACGACCTTTTGCGGCTTCAGTGAACAAATAACTATATGCAAGCTTACCAATATCAATACGTGCTGAGTTTAATTCCATTTTGCTGATAGCTTCTAAAAATGGGAAGCTTTCGCGCAAACGTAATTTAGTGCCTTCAAACTGAGCAACGGTTTTGTGAGATTTGATAATATCGATAGTACTGGCATTTACGAGAGGACGGCCATATACAGCGATTTCGATACCACGATTACGGTAAAGCTTACCAATGATTGGTTGCATGCTTTCTGCGTAATCTTGGCGCTCTTGCCAACTATTTGTGTATTCTAACTCGTGAGATGAGGTCATTTTATTTACCTAAGTTTATCATTTTGAACGGATAGCCTTTAAAAATGCACTATATTTTGAGAGTAATGCACTTCAGGCAGGGCTATTCTAATTTAAACTGAAGTTATTCTCTACTGTTAGGCGTTAAATGATTGCGTTAGAATAACAAAGTAAATATTCATTTGGGGTTAAGGGATGCTTAAAAAAGCAAGTGTACTATTGGGTTTGCTAACATTGGCAGGGTGTGAAGAGCCGTTAACACTCGCACAAGTGTGCAAAGAAACACCTGGCTTTTGTAGCGACTTAAACAAAGACAGTCACTGCAAGGATGAGCGTTCTGATGTAATTATCAAACGCTACATAGAATACAAAGACCCTACTGATGAAAATAAATACCAATTACTCAAGGACTTTGAATCTTATAACCAATGCATAACTTTGGCCGCTAAAATTGAACATATTAAGTTAAAAGCTAAAAAAACGTCACGTATTGATGGTCAACTAACGAGTATTAAAGAAATGACTCGGTTATATCAAGATACCCAAAATACAAACCACCCAGGTTTGCTCTACTACCAATGGTCACGAAATAACAACCAAAGTGCGTTGACTAAATTATTGGCTATAGAAAATGATAAAAGTGTAACGCAAAGTGCCGAAATGCAATTTTTTTTAGCATCGTACTATATTAAATTTGATGATGAAAAAACCATTGATTTACTTTATAAAACTCTAGAGCTCAATAAAAAAGACAACATACCGAATCCGGAAGTGTATACATCACTTATTAGTCTTTTTTATAAACATGATAAGTTTAAGCACGCATATATATTTTCTAAAGTAGCGCAAATGTCGGGGATTGAAAATATTGATGTATTTGAAATTGAGCAGAAATTAGTCGCAAATGGTAAAAGCTTAGATAGCCTAGATGTACTTGCAGAGCAAACATTTCAGCAAATAATGGCAGGTGATTTTGTATCTCCTCGAGAGTTTTAATTTATAATCGCAAAAATAACCTAATACCAATCTGCTTATGTATGGGGTCTATTTAACGTTAAGGAAATTACGCTAGAACTAGGCAAAAATTTGGTATCTAGTTGTTCTAGATAAAAATATTTTAACGACGTTATAGTGTTATTTAATTCCTTAAATTGATCAAAGATTTATGCAGGTTGGTATAATTTAATAACTAGGTTATTCAGGCAAATAAAAAGGCAGCTTACGCTGCCTTTTTTTATTTTGCTTTGCTTGTGCCCACTTCTACGCGGGTTTTAAGCTTTTGACCTGGTCGAAAAGTCACCACGCGACGTGCCGAAATAGGAATATCTTCGCCTGTTTTCGGGTTGCGGCCTGGTCTTTCTTTTTTGTCTCGAAGATCAAAGTTACCAAATCCAGAGAGCTTAACCTGCTCGCCTTTTTCTAGCGCTGAGCGGATTTCTTCAAAAAACGCTTCAACTAAATCTTTGGCATCTTTTTTATTGATCCCGAGCTTTTCAAATAGGTGTTCAGCTATGTCGGCTTTAGTAAGCGCCATATCTAGTCCCTCAACGATGCATTAAACTGTTCGGCCAATTCGGCCACCACGTTATCAACTACTAGATTGATATCTTTCTCTTCGAGTGTTCTATCAACCGCTTGCAGTGTTAGAGCAATCGCCAAACTCTTATAATTTGGCTCAATACCTTTGCCCTTATACACATCGAATAAGTTTAGGTCAACCAATTGATTTCCGCCAACTTTTTCGATCACGCTTAAAATGTCGCCAGATTTAACGCTGTCTGCCACTAAAATCGCGATGTCGCGGCGATTTGAAGGGAATTTAGACACCCCTTCGGCTTGCGGTAAATTTCTTTTTTCTATTGCTGACATTTCAATTTCAAAAACAAAAGTTGCGTTGTTGATATCTAACGACTTTTGAGCTTGAGGATGTAAAGCACCAAAAAAACCAACCTTTTTACCATCAACATATATTACTGCTGATTGACCAGGGTGAAGTCCATCTGACTGCTCGGCTTTAATTTCAAAGCGAGTAATGTCATTGGTAATTGCAAGTAAGGCTTCAACATCACCTTTTAAATCGTAAAAATCAACATTGCGTTTTTCTTCAACCCAATGTTCACCATTTACAAGACCCGTAATAACACCACCAATAACCGGTACTTGGTAAACACCATTTTCTGCACTTTCGTCGCTTATAAATTTAAGACCATGTTCGAATAAACGAATACGAGGCTGTTGGCGATTTTGGTTATACGCTACAGACGCTAATAAACCCGGCATTAAACTTACACGCATTGCTGACATTTCAATTGAAATAGGATGCGGTAATACCATTGCTTTACACTCTGGGTGTAAAATAGCTTGTGCTTTAGGGTCTACAAAGCTGTACGTAATTGCTTCTTGGTAACCACGAGTCACTAACGTATTGCGGAACTTGCTAAGCGCAATAGTTGCTTCGTTATGTGTCGTCATTTTAAGTTTTGCAGTTGGTGCAACATTTGGAATGCTGTTGTAACCGTAAACACGTGCTACTTCTTCAATTAAATCTTCTTCGATGCGAATATCAAAACGGTAGCTTGGTACGTCCGCACTCCAGCTTTCATTTTCTACTTTAACATCAAGACCTAAACGCGTAAGAATATCTGTTACTTTAGCATCTTCAATATGATGACCAATAACACGGTCTAAACGTGCACGACGAAGACGTACTTCAGTCACTTTTGGTAGTTTATCAGCCGCAACAGCTTCAACTACTGGACCTGCTTGACCACCCACAATTTCAAGAAGAAGTGCTGTTGCACGTTCCATTGCATCGTGTTGTAGAGCAAAGTCAACACCGCGCTCATAACGGTGTGAAGCATCAGTGTGTAAACCGTAGCTACGTGCTTGTCCTGCAATTGCTACAGGATTAAAAAATGCGCTTTCAAGTAATATATCAGATGTTTTATCTGTAACACCTGATTGCTCCCCACCAAAAATACCCGCAATTGCAAGTGCTTTATTATGATCGGCTATCACAAGTGTTGTGTCGTTTAATTTAGCGGTATTACCGTCTAATAAAACAAGTTCTTCGCCTGCGTTTGCACTACGAACTTTAATACCACCTTCAATCGCATTTAAATCAAACGCGTGCATTGGGTGACCAAGTTCAAGTAATACATAGTTAGTAACATCAACTACAGGATCGATAGAACGTACGCCACTACGACGTAATTTTTCAACCATCCAAAGTGGTGTTTCAGCATCAAGGTTAATGCCCTTTATCACACGGCCAAGGTAACGAGGACATGCATCTTCGTTAACTAGCTCAATTGATACTTTGTCATCAATTGTTGGCGTAACCGCTGGGATATCTAATACATTTACGTCAATGCTATTTAAAACACCTACTTCACGAGCAAGGCCTTTAATACCTAAACAATCACCACGATTTGGTGTTAAGTCAACATCTATAATATTGTCATCAAGACCTAGGTAGTCACGTAAATCAGTGCCTACTGGTGCATCGCTTGGCAATTCCATAATGCCGTCGCCTTCTTCGCTAATACCTAGCTCAACAAAAGCACATAGCATTCCGTTTGAAGGTTGGCCGCGTAGTTTGGCTTTTTTAATTTTAAAGTCACCAGGAAGTACAGCGCCCACAGTTGCAACAGCAACTTTAATACCTAAACGACAATTTGGTGCACCACACACGATATCAAGTAGCTCATCGCCACCTACGTTAATTTTGGTAACACGAAGTTTATCTGCATCAGGGTGTTGACCACATTCAACAACTTCACCAACAACTACGCCATTAAATTTGGCAGCAGCAGGCTCAACACCATCAACTTCTAGACCAGCCATTGAAAGCTGTTCCGAAAGAGCTTGCGTATCAATAGCAGGATTAACCCACTCTCTTAACCACTTTTCACTAAATTTCATTTTATTGTTTCACTCTTAACGGAACTGGTTCAGGAATTTTAAGTCATTTTCGAAAAATGCACGCAAATCGTTTACGCCATAGCGCAACATTGTTAAACGCTCTACACCCATGCCAAAGGCAAAGCCGGTGTATTTTTCTGGGTCAATGCCCACAGACTTAAGTACATTGGGATGTACCATGCCGCAGCCTAGTACTTCTAACCACTTACCGTCTTTACCCATAACATCTACTTCAGCTGAAGGTTCTGTAAATGGGAAGAATGAAGGACGGAAACGAATTTCCATATCCTCTTCAAAGAAGTTACGTAAAAAATCATGCAAAATACCTTTTAACTCCGTAAAGCTAACATCAGTATCAACCATTAAACCTTCAACCTGGTGGAACATTGGTGTATGTGTTTGGTCGTAATCGTTACGGTATACACGTCCAGGTGAAATAATGCGCAGTGGTGGCTGCTCAGTTTCCATAGTACGAATTTGCACGCCACTAGTTTGTGTGCGTAGTACTAATTTAGGATTGAAATAAAAGGTATCATGATCAGCACGTGCTGGATGGTGCTCAGGGATATTTAGCGCATCAAAGTTATGAAAATCGTCTTCGATTTCTGGACCAGATTTAACTTCAAAACCTAACTCACCAAAAAAGCTTTCTATACGCTCAATAGTGCGCGTAACTGGGTGTAAACCGCCGGTAGGCATAACACGTCCTGGCAGAGTTACATCTATAGTTTCAGCAGCTAGCTTTTCTTCAAGTACTTTACTTGCAAGCAATTCACGCTTTTCGTTAATAGCAGCTTGCACATCCTGTTTAGCTTGGTTTATAACTTGGCCTGCTTCTTTACGTTCTTCAGGTGCTATTTTACCTAACGTTTTAAGTAAGCTAGTGATTTCGCCTTTTTTACCAAGGTAATTAACCCTGATATCTTCTAACTGCGCTATTTCACTGGCACTGGCTACCGCCTCAAGTGCTTGCGCTAATATGTTTTCTAAGTTCATTCGATACCTGATCTTTCACAGAAGGTGATTGCTTAAGAGCGTGTTGGCCTTTCAAGATTGCTTCTCAACTGTGTGGTTGGCTATTAAATAAGGTTAAGCATTCGGCTGTAGTTTCCTACATAAGTCATGCAATAACCCTAAATAAAGACCAAACACGTGTTGTTCGAAGTGTTTATCTTGTGGCTACTCTCTTTGTTGTTCGGGTATTGCATATAAAAACTATGCTAATGTCCTCACGACGCGATTAAAGCCCACTTAAATTAAACAAATTCCAATCAGGAAAGGTAAACACGCTCTGATAATAGCTTATGATAACTGAAAGCAGGGTCTAGATTCTAGACCTACTACAGCTTTAACGTTGATTTTATAAAAGGAATAGTTAATTTTCGCTGTGCAGCCATAGATGCATGATCTAATTTGTCGAGTACATCTAATAAAGCTCGCATATCACGGCTTAAACGGGTTAATAAAAAGCGTGCACACTCATCACTTAATTCAAGGCCGCGCATGTGAGCGCGCTTAACAAGTGCTTGTGCTTTATCGTCATCACTCATAGAACGAATTTGGAAGGTTGTTCCCCACGTTAAACGAGACTCTAAATCAGGCAGAGATATATTGAGCATGCTAGGAAGTAAATCAGCAGTTACTACTAACATTTTACCGGGTTCGTTAAATCGGTTAAAAAAGTTAAATAGTGCTTTTTCCCACGCATCATTCCCTGCAACTAAATGCACGTCATCAATACATAGAACATCAAGTGCTTCTAAACCGTCTAATACCATAGGTCCAAAGTCAATTACTTCGCGCATAGACAGCAACATATTAGATAAGCCACGCTCTTGTGCTTTTATGCAGGTTGCATATAAAAGATGAGACTTGCCCGAATCACCTAAACCACATAGGTATGTATACTGAAACGTTTTTGCTAATTTGGAAAAGCTATCTTTTAGGTGATTAACCTCCAAAGAGTCTTCTCCTCCAAAATACGATGCAAATGTTTCGTCATCCGGTAAAGTAACCGGTAGTGCCATTTGCATCGGCTCAGACATTAGCATTATGGTGTTACCCATTGATACTCTAAGCTATTTTTATCAACAACATGATAAAATGCGCGTGGATCCTCATAATCTTTAAATGAAGAGTCTAGCCCTAACCCTTTTTTAAGATCACTCAAGTTACCAGTATGATTTAATTTAAATTCAACAAATTCCGGTGTTTTACGAACAATTTTGACTTGCGTAACAACACTTAGGCTCAATAATCTTCGTTTCGCTAATTCTATATCAACAAAACTTTGTGTGCCTTTTAGCGTGAGCGTAGCAGTTGCTTGTTCATAATAAGCATTTGGGTCAATTGCATACTCGCTTGCAAGACCTCGTGCTAAGGTATCAATCATTTGACTCACTATTTGCTGCTTATCGCCCGTTAATCTATTTGAATCAAATTGATCGTCATTAGTAAAACGCCAATCTAAAATCCAATTTTCGCTATCAGCTTCTTTATACATTCTTGCTGTAATACTTCGCTCAGCACTGTAGCGTTTAGAGGCCTCTTCTACTGGTTCAGAAAAGTTACCCCATACCTCAGGAATACCTACTAGACGTCGATCTTGTAAATCAAGTAATGGAACAACGACAGGTAAACCACGACGCCCTGCTTTGTCATAAATTAACTGCTCTAACTGCGGGTAACTTTCTTGTGTTACTAATTCTCTGCGCCAATTGTCTTCAATACCTAACCATATTGCGACTAATGGACGTTGTACTCCCCATAAAGGTAAGTTTAACTCTTTGATTAGCGCGTTGATCTTTCGAGCTTCAAATTTAACAACGAGTTTCAATTGTCCATTTGCTCTCTCGTCATATTCAAACTTAAGCATATAATCAGAAATATCTTTAGTACGTTGCTGCGCTAACTTATTTTGATCCGCAGTTTCATCACCGCTTACTTTCACTAAAACATTAAGCAAAGCTTTTCGACTCGCAGCTAATCGAGTATCTCGTGTTTTGTCATCCACTTTTAAAATATCTTGATATAGATCAGTTACTTCAACTGCCGACACAGAAAAACAAAATAAAATGGATATGGCGCTAATTAATAATCTATACACAGGCTGTTAGTTCTTGGTTTTAAACTGATTTGATCCTAAATCAAAGACAGTAACAAAGCAAAATTAAATTTGTTATCTAAGGAAATGAGAGTAATTAGCTTTTATAAAAAATAAAAAAGATTAAATTAACTTCAGGAGTCGCTAAGCTCACCCGACCTACGTGATGCTGTTGATGTGAATGTGTGTTAATTGCGCGCATTTCACTTTTCTTCAGACGTAAAAAAGCCCGACTATTTCTAGTCGGGCTCTCTACAATTTGAAGTCGGTGCGCTACGCAGTAGGATGTCGTAGTGCCCACAGCGGTGGAGAGTCACATAGCAAATGCTACACTCTCTTTGTGTCGGGAGTCGCTACGCTCGCCCGACCTACGAGATGAATATTGCTGTGAGTGTGCGTTAATTGCGCATATCTCACTTTTCTGCAGACGTAAAAAAGCCCGACTATTTCTAGTCGGGCTCTCTACAATTTGAAGCCTGGTAATGTCCTACTTTCACATAGCAAATGCTACACTATCATCGGCGCTGTTTCGTTTCAC
>NZ_JACJEO010000012.1:0-142591 GCF_014164115.1 Pseudoalteromonas sp. SG45-2 | reverse complement strand
TTGGTGTCAACCAGTGCATTAATACTAATGCTTGGGGCCGTGGTGTTGAGTGTTGCGGTTTCACTTAATGTAGTGGTATTACCGGCGTTATCACTAACGCTTGCTTCAATAGTGAGTGGACCATCAGTTAACGCGTTCGGTACATCTGCTGACCAGCTGCCATCGGCTTGCACTGTCGCGGTAAACGTTTCTGTATTATCTGCATCCGTGACGTTAATCGTTATAACCGTGCCTACTGGCGCGTTTGATGTCCCGCTGATTGTTGGCGTGCTGTCGTTGGTTGCGCCGACTGTGTCTAACGTCAGTGTTGGCGCTAAGGTATCTAGGTTGCCCGTTTGTGTCGCGCCGCCGGTGTTGCCTGCATCATCGGTGATACTGGCTTGCACGGTGTAGCTTCCATCTGGTAATTCAGGGCTGGTTGCTTGCCAATCACCGTTTGCATCCACGGTGGCGGTGATTGGGTGTTCATCACCGTTACTGTCAGTAATAACAATGTTTACAACGGTGCCTTCAGGCTCTGTTGAGGTACCACTAACAACTGGGGTGCTATCGTTGCCAAGGCCCAGTGCATCAACGGTGACGATTGGCGTAATAGTATCCACATTACCACTGCTGTTTGCGGTGCTCTCGTTGCCTGCCGCATCGGTAATACTCGCGCTTACAGTAAAGTCACCTTGTGCAAGGGCACCTGGAATCTCAATGTTCCAGTGGCCATCGCTGCCAACTAGGGTCTCAATGGTTTGCACAGCGCCTGCGCTGTCGGTGATGGTGAGTGTAACAGTGCCACCAATTTCATTACTGGTGCCCTGCAGCTCGGGTGTTAAGTCGCTGACATCGCCTACGTTTTGAATGGTGAGTATTGGCGCTTGCGTGTCTAACGTAATTGTATCTGTAACTGTTGTCGTATTTCCTGCTTCGTCAGATACACTCACTTCGATGGTGTTATCACCTTCATTTAAATCTGTTTGTGGAGTTACTTCCCAGTTACCATTTGCATCTACTGTGGTGGTAAGTGTTTGTTCAACCCCGTTATCATCAGTAATAACAACCGTGATACTGGTACCAACGTCTGCATCACTAGTGCCTGAAATGGTAGGTGTTGAGTCGTTAGTTACAGTATCAAAGTTTACGGTTAAGCTAGGCCCTGATGTATCTATAATGCCTGTAGCAGTATCTGAAGCACTATTTCCAGCAGCATCAGATACTTCAGCTTCTACAGAATAATCGCCCGAGGCCAACTCTTGGGAAAGTTCAACACTCCAATTACCATCTGCATCTGTTGTTGTGCTAAATGTGCGAACAACCCCTTGAGAATCAGTAACCGTTAAATTTATAACTGTGCCTGCAACTACGTCAGTTGTGTTACCAGAAATAACCGGTGTTGTATCATTACTTGTTTCTAGTTCATTTACTTGTATGGTTGGAGGCGTAATATCAATTACAGCATCAAGCTCTGCATTTGCGCTTCCACCACCTATGTCTGTTACTGTCGCACTAATTAAAATGGTGCCTTCAACCAAATCGGCTGGCGGAGTAACACTCCAGAGTCCGTTTTCATCAACAACCGTAGTTAAAGTAATTATTCCACCCGCTGAGTCAGTGATCTGAACTTCAACTTGAGAGCCAACTTGTGCATTAAAAGTATCACCATTTATTTGAGGTGTTTGATCGTTAGTTTCGCCAATAACATCAATGGTAATAGTCAATGCGCTTGTATCAATTGTGCCTGAAGCACTTGCTGTGCCTTCATTACCAGCGCTATCACTAATACTTGCATCTACAGAGTAGGTCCCTTCAGCTAAAGCCGCAGGTACTTCTACTGTCCAACTTCCGTCTGCAATTACTTGTGCTGAAATTGTTTGTACTGCACCATTAGCATCGGTCACTGTTAAAGTTATGGTTGAACCAGCAGGCTCCCCGCTAACCGTGCCTGAAATGGTCGGTGTTGTATCACTCGTATCGCCTAGTGCATTAATAGTAACTATTGGCGCTGTGGTATCAACTTCTCCCGTTGTTGTGGCGGTAGTTTCATTACCTGCTGTATCGGTAACCGATACTTCAACAGTAAATTCGCCTTCACTTAATTCATTTGGTACATCAACACTAAAGGTGCCATCGGCTTGTACTTCTGTGGTTATAGTTTGTGGATTACCAGCTTCATCAGTTACGGTAATAGTAACAACTGTGCCTTCTGGCTCACCCGTTGCGGTGCCTGAAATAGTTGGGGTGGTGTCGTTACTATCAGCCAGTGCATCTATCGTGATCACCGGTGCTAAAGTATCAACCTCGCCAGTCGTAGTTGCTGTGGTTTCATTGCCCGCAGTATCTGTAACCGATACCTCAACAGTAAATTCACCTTCACTTAATTCATTTGGTACATTCACACTAAAAGTGCCATCGGCTTGTACTTCAGTGGTGATAGTTTGTGGGTTACCTGCTTCATCAGTTACGGTAATAGTAACAACTGTGCCCTCTGGCTCACCCGTTGCGGTGCCTGAAATGGTTGGGGTGGTGTCGTTAGTATCACCTAATGGGTCAATAATAACTGTTGGCGCGGCAGTATCAACTTCGCCTGTTGTTGTTGCGGTAGTTTCATTACCTGCTGTATCGGTAACCGATACTTCAACAGTAAATTCGCCTTCACTTAATTCGTTCGGTACATCAACACTAAAGGTACCATCGGCTTGTACTTCTGTGGTGATTATTTGTGGGTTACCTGCTTCATCAGTTACGGTAATAGTAACAACTGTGCCCTCTGGCTCACCCGTTGCGGAGCCTGAAATGGTTGGGGTGGTGTCGTTAGTATCACCTACGGGGTCAATAATAACTGTTGGCGCGGCAGTATCAACTTCGCCTGTTGTTGTTGCGGTAGTTTCATTACCTGCTGTATCGGTAACCGATACTTCAACCGTAAACTCACCCTCACTTAATTCATTTGGTACATCAACACTAAAGGTACCATCAGCTTGAACTTCAGTGGTGATAGTTTGTGGGTTACCTGCTTCATCAGTTACGGTAATAGTAACAACTGTGCCCTCTGGCTCACCCGTTGCGGTGCCTGAAATGGTTGGGGTGGTGTCGTTAGTATCACCTACTGGGTCAATAATAACTGTTGGCGCGGCAGTATCGACTTCGCCTGTTGTTGTTGCGGTAGTTTCATTACCTGCGGTATCGGTAACCGATACTTCAACGGTAAATTCACCTTCACTTAATTCATTTGGTACATCAACACTAAAGGTGCCATCGGCTTGTACTTCTGTGGTTATGGTTTGTGGGTTACCTGCTTCATCCGTAACTATAATAGTAACAACCGTGCCTTCTGGTTCGCCCGTTGCGGTGCCTGAAATAGTTGGTGTTGTATCGTTGCTATCCGCCAGTGCATCAATCGTAATATTTGGTGCGGTATTATCGATAGTTCCCTGTGCAGAAGCTTCACTTTGGTTACCTGCTTCATCACTAACGATGGCATTAACACTAAAGTCACCTTCAACTAACTCATTAGTAGTATCGGCTGTCCAGCTACCATCAGCTAGCGTTTGTGTTGTAATTGTTTGTGTATTACCACCAGCATCTGTAACGATTAACGTAACAGTTGTTCCGGCTGGTACATTTTGTACAGAACCTGAAATTGTTGGAGTAGTATCGGCACTATCTGGGATTGTATTAATTGCTATAATTGGAGCTGATAAATCAATTGTTCCACTAACAGTATCGCTTGCTTCATTACCCGCAGCGTCTGTTACCGTTGCTGTAATTGTAAAATCGCCTTCAGCAACAGCTTGAGTTGCACCTACTTGCCAAGTTCCATCTTCTGACACAACCGCCGTCAATGTTTGTGACTCACCATTTGCATCAGTAACTAAAACACTAACAAGGCTACCCGGTGCTACATCACTCGTTGTTCCGCTAAATGTAGGCGTTGTATCGTTTGAATCAGCAAAGTCATTTATTGCAACTAAAGGAGGGGTGGTATCAACTGAGCCTAATTGTGAATCTTGAGCTGCGTTACCCGCATTATCAGATACATTAGCTGTTACTGTAAAATCTCCCTCGCTTAAAGCAGTTGGAATCTCAATACTCCAAGTACCATCAGCACTTATAGTAGTCACTAACTGTTGCTCAGCCCCTAGACTATCGGTAATAATTAAAGTTACTTCACTGCCCGATGCTAATCCTTGGGTAGAGCCTGTAAGAGTAGGTGTTGTATCGTTTGTATCAGCAATATTGTTAATAGTTACACTTGGTGCGGTTAAATCGACCGTACCTGTAACAGTTGCCGTACTGCTATTGCCTGCAGTGTCGCTAACACTTGCTGTTACTGTGAAATCACCTTCACTGAGATCTGCAATAATATCCGCTGTATATGTACCATCTGTATTTGTAGTTGTTGTAAGTGTTTGTTCATTACCTTCACTGTCAGTTATTACTAATGTAACTTCGGTCCCTGCAGGTACATCAATTACATTACCGCTTACAGATGGGGTTACATCATTCGTATCCTCAATAGGATTAATCGTGATTGCAGGATCTGTTAAATCAATTTCTCCAGTTTCACTTGCAGAAGCTGTATTACCCGCAGCATCAGTTACAGTTGCAACCACACTAAACTGGCCTTCAACTAATTCATTACTTGCCTCAACTGACCAGCTTCCGTCAGCACCAGTAACTACTTGCACGGTTTCTGCTACGCCATCGCTTCCTGTAAATGTAACGGTTACTACCGCACCAGGATCTACGTCTTGGGTAGAGCCGCTAACTGTTGGTGTTGTATCGTTAGTATCAATAATAAAATTAATACTTACAGTTAAATCAACATTACCTACTGCACTTGCTTGCGCTTCATTGCCCGAGTCATCTATAACCGCTGCAACTACAGTAAAGTCGCCCTCAGGCAGAGGGGTTGTTACTTGTGCAGACCACGAACCATCTTCTTGCGTCACTGCTAGTAATGTAAATGTGCTGCCATCGCTTGCAGTAATAGTTAAAGTAATGGTTGTACCAGCAGGCACATTACCGGTGTTACCACTTAAAAATGGAGTGGTATCGTTAGTATTAGCAATTGCATCGATTTGAATTGAGATAGGAGCAAACGTTATTTCACCGTTTGTTTGAGCAGATGCCTCATTACCCGCAGCATCGGTTACTGACGCAGTTGCGGTAAATTCACCACCTGGCAAGATTTCACTAGCATCAACACTCCATGTGCCATCTTCATTTAATAAAGTAGTTAAAGTTTGTACGTTACCGTTAATATCGGTTACTAATACTGTAATAACAGAGCCCGCAGGAGCGTCTTCCACCCTACCTACAAATGTTGGTGTAGTATCGTTAGTATCAGCAATTGCAGTAACGGTAATATCAGGGTTTGTTAAATCAACAACACCTTGGTTATTTGCTTGGGCTTGATTACCTGCAGCATCACTTACACTTGCATCAACCTCAAACTGCCCTTCAGCCAATGGCGTAGTTACGTCGATAGACCAATCCCCATCAGCGTTAGTTTGGGTTAATAATGTTTGAGTTTGACCATCAAAATCGGTAATAACCACACTAATAATAGAGCCTGCAGGTACATCTTGCGCGTTACCTGTAATCGTTGGCGTGGTGTCTTGAGTGTCGTTAATATTATTAATTTGTACCGAAGGCGCCGTTAAATCAATTACTCCTGAATCACTTGCTAATGCTAAGTTTCCTACACTGTCGCTTACTTGTGCATCAACAGTAAAATCACCTTCAGGTAAAGGAGTCCCTACTTCTACACTCCAGCTTCCATCGGCTTGGGTAACTGCAGTTAATGTTTGTATTTGTCCTGCACTATCTGTAACAGTAATTGTTACTTGAGTGCCCTCAGGAACACCATTTGTTGTTCCAACAAGTGGTGGTGTTGAGTTATTTGTTTCATCAGTTACATTTACGGTGATTACCGGAGCAGTTAAATCTACATTCGCTAAAGCTTGGTCTATAGCTTGATTTCCAGCTGCATCAATCGCAACAGCGCTTACGTTAAACTCCCCTTCAGATAAAGGTGAGGTGGTAGTAATTACCCAATTTCCTTGAGCATCAACCTGAGTAACTATTGTTTGTACCGTACCTGCACTATCCGTTAACGTGACTGATACATTATCCCCAGTATTCAAACCAGATACTGTCCCTGTCACTGTCACTGTTTGCGAAGCAGAATCGGCAACAGGATCAATAGCAATAAGTGGAGGTGTTGTATCAACCTCAATTGAAATAGTGTCGTTTATAGGATTACCAACAGGATCCGTCGCTTCAACAACAACCGTTACAGGGCCATCAGCAATTGGTGTTGGTAGGGTTATTTCAAAGGTACCATCAGGGCCAATTACAACACTAACTACTTGAGAGTTTCCATCAACATCAGTTACCGTTACATTAACCGTTTCGCCGATTAAGTTTTCGCTCGTACCGGTGATTGTAGGTTGTGATGAGTTAGTAATACCTAGCTCATTAAGTGAAATAGATGCAGTAGTTGAATCAGGCACAATACCGTCAGAGGTATCTCTTAAATTAAAAGCTTCAGTAGCGCCTTGCTCAAAAGATGAATCAAAAGTAACACTACTAGGATCAACACTTTCAGAAATTCGGGTTAGCTGTACAAACGAACTGCCTCCATCTGCACCCGCAGCGTTACCCCCACCAGCGGCTGTTGCCTCTAAATTATCTAGAATGTCCCCATCACCTTCTAACGCATCTAAAAAATCTGTTACATCAGAATTAGCCGCTGTTGATGGGTCTTGCTCTGCCCCTAAATCTAAGCTTGCAATTGCTTCATCTAAACTTTCATCAAAAACAGTTGTTTCGCTAGAATCTCTGGCTTCTTTCGCTAATAAGTCTGGTGTTATTTTTACCTTTTGATTTGCGGGTATAGATAAGGTTTCACCTTGCACATCAATTTGTAAAGACGATTTAATAGCAGTAACAACTAAATCACCCACGGTGATAATGTCACCAACATTTAATGCTCTTATTGACCCATCATCCAGCACCACACCTGCCGAACCTTGAATATCAATAACTACCAGTTGATTTGCTTCCATTTTGGTACCCTCAAACTTTTTAAAATAACAATCTAATAAGTTAAAGGTAGGACAAAAAAGCCACATAGATACTGTACTCAAGTACAGGTTTAAAAGAAAAATTCAAAAAATAAAAAATCAACAAGAAAGTGGTAGAAAATTTTTTTTATGCTAACCAAAACGATTACTTGCAAAAATAGTATTCCTTTACTAAATACTTAAGGGAGTATTTACGGTCTTAACAGGATCTAAGAGGAAGAAATGATTACAAAAAACACTTTTAAGAAACATCAAGAGACTATGTTAATCGGACTAACGATTACAGCCGCAACTCTACTAAACTATGTGCATGCAAATGAACAATCAGCAATGCCACTTACCTATGTCTCAAGTAAAGCGATTGAAAACAATCCTGAAGTACAAGAAGCATGGCATGCTTTTAAATCTTCGATTTATGGAGTAGATGCTGCCCGCTCAGGTTATTTACCAAGTGTTGATGTATCAGCAAGCGCGGGCTATGAAAGAAGAAATTACGGTGTTGAAGAAGAATATAACCGTAATACAGCCGAGTTAAGTGTTACTCAAATGCTTTACGACGGTTTTAGAACCTCGAATACTGTTGATCGCTTTAAACGCATTCAACTCATTAGGTACTTTGAGCTTATTTCTCAAACAGAACAAACAGCACTTGAAGCCTCAATAGCCCTGCTCGACGTACAAAAATTCAAAGAGTTAGTACAACTTGCAGAAGCAAATTTACAAGAGCACGAGTCTGTATATCAACAAATAGAACAAAGTGTAGGAGCTGGTGTAGCGCGCGCTGCCGATCTAGAACAAATTAGTGGGCGCTTATCTTTAGCACAATCTAACGTATTAACGGAGTACTCAAATTTACATGATGTAAGCGCTCGCTACTTAAGGGTTGTAGGAGAGCTTCCTATGAACGATATAAAGCAAGCTGACCTTGATGAAAAAAATATACCAATTTCAGTTAATCAAGCGCTAGACGTCGCTTACAAAAATAGCCCTTCATTTTACGCCTCTTTGTATAATATTGAAGCACAAAAAGCGAACGCAAAAGCACAAAAAGCAGCGTTTCATCCTAACGTAGATTTATCTGCCCGCTACGGTAGCCAAGATAGAGATGAACTTGGTCAAAATGAAACCAGAACAGAAGCGCGAGTCGGCATCGATATTAGCTATAATTTATATAATGGTGGTCTTGATAATGCCAATTTAGAACAAGCCTATCAGGATATAAACATTGCAAAATATCAACGCGATCAGTCTTGTATTGATATTCGTCAGAGTCTGCAAATTGCTTATTACAACGTCACTATATTAGAGCAAAAGTTACCGGCGCTTGATCAACACCGCGAATCATCAACTAAAGTTAAAATTGCATATAAGGATCAATTCGATATAGGCCAACGAACTCTACTAGACGTACTTGATGCCGAAAACGAGTCATTTCAATCAACACGTTCATACATAGTGGCGCTTTACGACCGTCAATCAGCTATTTTAACTATGCTAAAAGAAATGGGGAAATTACTGCCAGCACTTAACGTGATGTCAGATAAATACCCTACATTAAAAGAGCTAACTGACGACCCTATTGTTCATAACGCACAAAATATCTGTCCGAGTTACGATGTAGCAACCACCTTTAGCCGCAAGGCATTTCTTCAAAAAAAAGCTAAGCAAGATAATGCATACATGAGTGTAACGGCTATGCCAAGGTACTTAGATATACCGCTGGAAACCGACACGACAGCAAGCAGCTTTACCGATGATGATGGTGACGGCGTACCAAATGAGCAAGACACTTGCCCAAGCACACCTTTGAGTACAAATGTAGATTTATCTGGTTGCACAATTTATAGCGCATCAACCTCGAATATAGAAATTGGTATTCCTTTTTCTGCTGACTCAAGCGATGTAAGGTCTCAATATATTCAAGAAATTAGTCGGCTTGCAGATTTTTTAAAAGAGAACCCAACTAAACAGGTTGAAATACAAGGTCATGCCTCTTTAGATGGAGACCGTAAATATAACCGTAAACTATCAGAAAAACGTGCGTTTGCCGTAGCTGAAATTCTGATTAAGCAATTCGATGTAGAACCTAAACGTGTTAAATCGTTCGGGTATGGCATCGATCAACCACGTGTAAACGAAATATCAGTAAGAGCAAATGCTGCGAATCGACGTATCGAAGCTGTAATTACTGATACCTAAAGACAATTAACGTTATGTAAATAACCTAAACTCGGCATGAAATATTTAAGTCGAGTTTAGGTTTACTAGTAACAATCCTATGCAGTTCTACATAACATTGGATGGTGTATGGAATTAAACGATGTACTTGATCATGGTGGCATCCTCGTTGACTGCCTAGCAGTTTTATGTCGTCATCATGGTAAAGAGTTTTCAAGAGAAGCACTATTAAATGGACTTCCTCTAACTGATGGAAATCTTACTCCATCAGGTTTTTCGCGCGCAGCAAAGCGCATCGGCTTTAAATCAAAAGTAGTTAATAAGCCATTACAAAAAATTAATACAGCACTGCTACCTGCCATCTTAATTTTAAAAGATAACCAAGCCTGTGTTATTAATTCTATTGATTACGATAAACAGTTGGTGAGTGTAATTTACCCAGAACTTACAGAATCAGTTATCGAACAAAGCATTGATGAGTTAGCTGCTAACAGTGTAGGTTTAGTTATTTATACTCAACCAGAGTTTGCATTTGATGAGCGAACACCTGTACTTGAAAAACTATCAAAAGACGGATGGTTTTGGGGAGTAATTAAAGAATGCCGCTCACTTTATAAGGACGTAATTATTTCGGCTGTTGCTTTGGGTTTTTTGTCGGTTGCTATGCCTTTATTTGTAATGAACGTATATGACCGCGTAGTGCCCAACCACGCAACAGAAACCTTATGGGTACTTGCCATTGGCATTTTAATAGCACTCACTGCTGACTTTGTTTTGCGTTTAGTAAGAGGCTACTTTGTAGAGCTTGCTGCCAGTAGAATAGATGTCAAAGTATCGGCTGTAATAATGGAGCGGGTATTAGGTATGAAACTAAAAAACCGCCCATCGTCCGCAGGCTCCTTTGCTAGCAACATTCAATCATTTGAAGCTGTACGTAACTTTTTTAGCTCCATAACACTTGTCGCATTAGTAGACTTGCCATTCGTAGTTTTGTATTTAATTGTTATTGCCATTATTGGCGTACCTCTAAGTTTACCTATTATCGCGGGCGCACTTATATTATTAGCTTACGCTATAGCCGCACACCGCAAACTTGAGGCTCTTTCAGAACAAACAATGAAAGCAAGCTCAATGCGAAATGCAGTATTAGTCGAAAGCTTAACCAATATTGAAGATGTAAAGAGCTTTCACTCAGAGTGTAAAACACAGTCTGTATGGGAAAAGTCTACCATTTACATTGCACAAGTAAACGCACATAGCCGACTCGTTTCAAGCTCTATATCAAATACAGCATCATGGATACAGCAATGCGTAGGCGTAATAATAATGATAATAGGCGTACACCTCGTTATTGAAGGTGAGCTAACTCAAGGCGGGTTAATTGCAGCCTACCTATTATCGTCTCGTGCTATGGGCCCAATCGGGCAGTCGGCCGCTGTTTTAGCACAATATCATCATGCCGCAATAGCAATGCAATCACTGAACGAGATTATGGAAAAAGAGGTCGAGCGTCCACCTGGTAAGCATTGGTTAAGCCACCCTATTTTAAAGGGTGATATAGAATTTAAAGATGTATGTTTTAAATACTCTGACGAATCTCATAATGCGCTCAACGGCGTTAGTTTTAAAATTAAAGCCGGTGAAAAAGTCGCCATTTTAGGACGTAATGGCTCAGGTAAAAGTACATTAGAAAAGCTTATTTTAGGACTATACGACCCCTGTTCAGGATCAATTTTGATGGACAATAATGATATACATCAAATTGACCCAGCTGAGCTTCGTCATAATATTGGCTACCTACCACAAACCGTTGCTCTGTTTTATGGAACCTTGAAAGACAACCTCACCATGAGTGCTTGGCATGCCAAAGACGAGCAAATTATTGAAGCCTGTGAGCGAAGCCAATTATTTGATTTAATTAATTCGCACCCAGACGGATTTGATTTACAAGTAGGCGAGCAAGGTCGTCAATTATCAGGTGGGCAGCGCCAAGCTGTAGGTATGGCAAGAGCCATAATTAACGACCCTCCGATACTATTACTAGATGAGCCAACATCATCACTAGATCATAATAGTGAAAGTAAAATTATTAATAATTTAAAGGGTTATTCTAAAGATAAAACCTTAATCGTGGTGACTCACCGCTCATCATTACTTGAGCTTGTTGACCGAATTATAGTTTTAGATAACGGAAAAGTAGTTGCTGATGGACCAAAACAAAAAGTAATTGCAGCGTTAAATAATAAGACAGTGGAGCAAGCCTCATGAGTGACAATAAAAAACCACTTGAACAGCGCTCCTTTGAATCTGTTAGCAGAGCAATAGAAGCAAGAAAACAAGGCAAGCCATCAATATTTAATAAACTATTTAAAGGATGGATTTCTCCGCCTAATAGCCAAGACTGGGTAGTCGATGCGCAGTGGGAAAAAATGCAACAGGAGCCAGCAAGCGCTAGGTTATTGCTCTATTTAATTTGTTTAACGTTTATATGCCTTATTGTGTGGTCTGGTTTTGCTAATTTAGATGAAGTTGCTCGTGGTGAGGGGCGAGTTATTCCCTCCAATAAATTACAACTTATTCAATCTTATGATGGTGGTATGGTCGAAAAAATAAATGTAAAAGAGGGGCAAATAGTAAATGAGGGTGATGTACTCATTAAAATAGACCCTACCCGCTTTATTTCTAGCTTTAGAGAAAACCAATCCAAAGTTGAGTCGTTAAGCGCAAAAGTAGCGAGACTCAGAGCACTCACTCAAAAAAAGGAGCTCGTATTTAGTGAGTCTGTTATTAAAAATGCGCCTAGAGTTGTGCAACATGAGCGTTCTCTTTATTTGAGTAACAGCCAAGAATTAGAGCAACAAGTAAGTATTCACAAACGCCAACTAGAGCAGCGACACCAAGATTACATTGAAGCCAAAGCGGCACTTGAGCAGCATACGAGCGCGCTGCGCTTAACAAACAGAGAGCTCTCTGTTACTCGCCCATTGTTACGCACGGGCGCTATCTCAGATATAGATATTATTCGTTTAGAGCGCCAAATAGTTGATCTAAACGGCGAGATAAACAGAACCAAGGCAGTTATAAATAGGAGCCTTTCGGCCATTAACGAAGCTAAAAATAAAGTAACCGAAGTTGAACTCGTTATGATTAACCGTTGGAACAATGAACTATCCGAAGCGCTACTTCGACTAGATTCAATTAAAGAAACTGAATCTGGCTTGGCCGATAAAGTAACACAAACCGAAATACGTTCTCCTGTTAAAGGCACTGTACAGCGATTATTAGTTAATACTGTTGGCGGTATTTTACAGCCCGGTAGCGATGTTATGGAAATTGTCCCGCTTGACGATCAACTTGTAGTAGAGGCAAAAATTCCTCCTAAAGACATTGCATTTTTACGCCCTGGGCAATCTGCGATGATAAAATTTAGTGCCTACGACTTTGCCGTATATGGAGGCCTTGAGGCAGAGGTTTTACATATTAGCGCCGATACCATTACAGATGATCGTGAGAATACCTTTTATTTGGTGCAACTAAAAACCACCAAAAATAACTTTTCAAAAGAGCTGACTATTATTCCAGGTATGACCACTCAAGTGGATATTATTACCGGTAAAAAAACCGTACTTGAGTATCTTTTAAAACCAGTTCTTAGAGCTACATCGCAAGCAATGACAGAGCGTTAAGCATTTAATAAATGGAGAAATAATGCGCCAAAGTATTTTTATTACACAGCCTGAATTTGAATCGAAGCACTGGCGTGCAGCGTTTCCTGGTTGTTTAATATGCACAAAAGAACCAAACAGAGTAACGGCATCAAGTATTATTTGGGTTTTAGCCGGTACACCGAACTGGCTTGAGCTCGTTAAAAAGTATTCGCAACAACGTTTACTCGTTATTGTTATGACCAACGAACTAGAAATAAATCAACTAAGGAGTGCGCTTGAAGCAGGAGCTAAAGGATACGTAGAAGCACTCGCCACTAAAGTAATTATTGAACAAGTACTTGAGACTATTTGTTCTGGCGGAATATGGTTACCAGGACAATTACTATCTAATTTAGTGGGAGCTTTATCAAATACACCGTTTAAATATGCGAGTACATGCGAGCTTGAGTTACTCACAAAACGAGAACGCCAAGTAGTTGATATTGTTGTAACTGGCGCTACTAATAAACAGGCTGCAGAATCTTTAAATATTACAGAGCGTACGATTAAAGAGCATATGGGTTCTATATTTAATAAGCTAAAAGTACGCGACCGCATCCAATTAATGTTAGTTGTAAAAGGGCATTAACCGCACGGTTAATGCCCTTTTACTCTTTAATAACCCCATCAAAGCCTAAGTTAATAAGTGTATCGAGGTCATCTTGACTGGTAACACCTTGTGCGACCACTTTAATACCAATAGAGTGCGCTAAAGTACAAACCCCTCGCAGGAATGTTTGGTTATCTTGGCTGTAACTAATATTATGCCCATAAACGCTATCAATCTTAATCATTTCAAGCCCAAACTCCTGAATTTTTTCAATTTTAGTAAATTCAGGACCTACACGTTTTAACGCCACCTTAGCGCCCATACACCTTACATCTTCACAAAAGCCTTTAAATATTTTAATTTCGCTGACGGCAATACTTTCTCGTATATCAAAGCAAATTTTAGAGGCTAAATCAGGAAATGCCGATAGATAGGTAAGAATTGAAGCAAGCGCAGCATCATCAAGTAATGTTTGGGCAGATAACTCAACCGAAATCAGCTCACTTGGTGGCTCAATACTATACTGAGCAACCAACGCCTTAATTAATCCCCAATCTAAACGCGCTAATAACTTTAAGCGATTAGCCCATTGGTAATAATAACTTGCCCGATATATTTGCCCGCCAAGCTCTAGGCTCAGTCCTAATTGATTTTGCATCAACTGCCCCGTAAAACTCGTTACTGGGTATGTGTTAATTTCTAGCGCTTTGTTATCTAGAGCTTCTTCTATTGCATTTTGCCAACTCGTTGCATCATCAAATAACTCGCTTTTTTGTTTATTGTCACTTACTTTTGCTTGAACACCTGGTTTATTATCGGCTGATTTTAAAAGTTCATCGGCTCGTTTTAATACATCAAACCGCGTGTCATTCTTTTGTATGTAAGTGCAACTATGCGGTATAGCTAATTCAATATTTTTATACTCTTCAATAAAAGATTCATGAAGCCTAACTACTTTTTTACTCAATAGTTCAATATCATCAGTATCACTAAACAGTACAGTAAAGTCATTATGTGATATTCGGGCTATGTAGTTTTCTGAAAAGTGTGCTTCATTTGATTCTAAAAACTCGATTAAAACCTGCGAAAAACGACGTAAGAAATTAACCATTTCTACACGGCTAATTTGTTCGCTCATTTTATCTAGGTTTACAACCCGAAATAAAAACAAGGCGCCATGGGCATGATCTTTCGATTTTTGTAAGTGGGCCTCAAGCGTTGCACCAAAGTATTCTCTATTTGCTAAACCAGTTAGCTCATCATGTTGTGATTTAAATCTAAGCTCTTCTAAACGTTTACTATCTTCTTTAATAATACGACTAAAACGGGTAGATAATTGGTTCATAGATTGCACTAAACGTGCAAACTCAAATGTACGAGGGACGGTGGATTTAATAAAACGTTTTTCACCAAATGCATTAGCCTGATACACAACATCATCTAGCGGTTTTAATATCCTACTTAAAAAGTAAGCACTAACTATACAAGCAAAAAAAGCGACAATTAAAAAACTAAAAAATAGTTTAAGCACACTTTCCCATAAGGCTTGCTCAGCATATTGACTATGGCTTTCTATAAACAAAGTTCCAAATTGCTGCCAACCATTATTTACTTGCCCAACTCCTGGTTGAACATTTAATCCATACATTGCCCTAAACCACTTAGGAGCCGTCGCTTTAAGCTCATCGGTAAATGTGCGTTTAACAATCACCTCACCATTCGGGTTTTGTAGCTCTATTCGCTTATAGTGACCGGTATCAAATGTGGCTGAAACTAATAATTCAAGCTCAACGGGGTCTTTGTCTAATTGACTGATCATCAACGCAAGTGAGCTGGCGTTATCTACATTTTTTAAGTACAGCTGGGTCGAAAAATAACTTTTAGCCGAATTAGTACTAATTAAAACACTACTTATAAAGCCCACAAAAATAACAATTAATAATGCAATCCATAGCTCTTGCCTGAGTGTTATTTTTCGTTTTTTAAGATACTTAGATAAGGAAAATGATGCCATTACCACATAACTCCTTCTTGGGTTGTCTGCTCCAAAATTTTACGCCAGCGTGAAAGTCTTGCTGTTGGGCTGGCTACACTTTTGGTTGAATTATTAGCCCATAAACCTTGGCTGTTAAAGCTAAAAACAGGGCTTAAATCTACACGTTTTGCAGCAGGTAAAACCTTTGTTATTAAACTGTCTAAAATAAGTGGCTGAGCGTTTGGTGTAGCAAAATAACCTAACACCATATGCGCTTGCGTTTTGTTAGTGCCCGCAATTTTTGCTTTTACATAAATAAGGCGTAACTTGTCGTCGCTCACACCTAACGCTCTTAAGCTGATATATTTTGCTATTGCGTAATCTTCACAATCACCGAGGCCTCTGCCTAATGTTTCTAAAGGGGTTGCCCAATAATCGTTTTGTTTCCATAGCAAAATATCTGTCTGGTAGCGTAAATTACGCGCAAAAAAATCATTAACAATAAGAATTTGTTGTTGCTCTGGCTTGTTTTGAGTTTGCACCAACATGCTTTGCCAGTTGCGTGCAACCGCCGCTCGCGCAGGTCCATATTTTTGACCCATGAGCTCTATAAAGGTATTAAATTGAATAGTTAGTCGACTTGCAAGCACACCACTGGAGAGTACAAAAAACAGCAATAGGTAGCGCAAATTGGCTTTGCACCATATAAATAATTGAGGATTTAAATGACTTGGCTTAATCGCCATTTACAGAGCCACTGTTAATATAAGTGGCAATAAAATACATCTGTTGAGCACTACGCAATCTGCTTAAAATTAATCCTAACAACAGCATAGCACTCAATATAGGAGGATGAGATATTTTGAATAACTTTTTTAGTAGTACGTTACTTTTTTAACTTCGCGTGGTTTTACTTCACCTATGTATAAATCGTGCACACGCTTCATATTAAGCTCAAGCTCGGTCACGTAAGTATCATCTACTGCGTAAGTTTTAATTATTTGTGCACCTTTAATAAGCCCCTGCACTTTACTTTCTAAGTAATCGTCTTGAGCAATTGAGCCTTCCACCGTTATTCCTGCGGTAATTTTTTGCCCATAGACTTGCTCAGTAAGCTCCCGGTAAGCTTCAAGCTTAGAAGCCTTAATGGCCATAAGTTGCTTTTGCGACAAGTTAGCACCTTTTTGCAAGCTAATAGGTGCATACCCTATCGCTTTTAAAACGGGGTAATTATTTGGCTCTACATATTTATATTCAACATGCTTATCAAAAACGCTGCTACAACCACCTAAGGTTAAACACCCAAGTGTGATAAGTAATGAAATTGCTCGCATAGCATTTAGCCCTTGTATAGTAATTAGCAGTACATATGCACGTTTAATGCCATTTATAGCATTACTAATAATTACCAAATAACATTGGTACAGTCCTTGCTCTACCTAGTTAATAGCTAACGTTTAATTGGAGTAAAGGTATGAAGTCGTTTTTATCATTGGCATTTGCAGGGTTAAGTGCAACGGCATTATTAACGTTCTCCCCTTTTACTAAAGCACAGTGGTATGAATCAACGGGTCACGCAAACGTCCAAAATGGTGATACAAGCGCTGCTAAATCTGCCGCTATAAAAGATGCGATTACACAGGCGTTAGTATTCTCTGGCGCACGGGTTAGCTCTGTGCAAACCTTGGTAGATGGCGTGTTGATGCAAGATCAGCTAAAAATTAGCAGCCACGGCGAAATTCAAAAAATTGAACTGGTCAGCGAAAATAAATACGACAATAAATTTGCCGTTACATTACGGCTCGATATTTTTTCTCAAACAGAGCAATGCCCACAAAATAGTTTTAATAAATTTGTGGCCGTTACACAAAGCCAACTTGTTCATCGTGAACACGCCAAAATGGGTCAAATATTTGACGTAAGCAAAGCGATTAGCAAAAATATTTTTACTTCCCTGCAAAAATCAAAAATGAGCGCAGTACCTATTGCTTACTATAATAATGCAATAAGCGTTGATAAGTACTTTTCGCAACAGCACGACTATTCAAATGCCCAATTAGAAGAAATATCTTCGCGCAGTAACGCTCAATATGTTCTGCTTAGCCAAATAACCAGCCTTTCAACTAGCGACAAACTCAATAACGATTATGCATTTTGGCAAGACGAGGCGTACGAGCGCAGTTACAACATTGAATTTGTATTATTTGATGGCACTACCTATGAGCAACTTTGGCAAAATAGTTACCATACTCAAGCAATTTGGCCATTTGAAAAAACAACCATAGTTGACGTTAATAGTGATAGGTTTTGGCAATCGCCTTATGGGCAAAGCATAACCGATATCAACCAAGCAGTAAGTTATGACATTCAAGCAGCCATGGCGTGTTTGCCAACTCAAGGCAAAATAATGCACATGGAAAATAGCAAAATCGTTATTAATTTAGGTAAAGCTCATGGGTTAAAAAAAGGCCAGATGCTAAGCATTGCGCACCATAACTATTTAACCGACGCAGCGGGTAATGTTATGCCACACACCATCACCACGCTTAATAAAATTCGCGTTGAGCAGCTTTATCAGCAAACTGCAGTAGCTGTCAGTATTGATGACAAACCACTACCTGGCGTGCAAATTAACGATGTAGTAGAAATAATCAGCCAAGATCTTTAGTTAATTTAGCTTTTAAATTAGGGTGAGCCGATAACCACTTGCCCAATTGTTCTACACCCGATAAATGCGGATAATGCTTTCTGCATGCAAACACCACATTACGCTGCTGATTAGGGAATATAGGCAAGTAATCAATCCCTACACGGTCGGTACATGCCAGTTTTGGTACAAATGTAATACCGTCATCCATGGCCACTAACGCTAATAATGTTTCTAAACTATTACCTTTATACTGATTAGATATATCGACTCCCGCAGAAAAACAAAACTTTTGGGCTTGATCTTTAAAGCAATGACCATCACTTAACATTAGTAGGCTGCATCCTTGAAGGTCGCTCAACGCCACTTTTTTATGCTTAGAAAGCGCGTTATCTTGTGATACCGCCACTAAAAAATCTTCTTTGTATAAAGCAACCGTATGGTAATTAATAAGCTCTGGCACATCGGCTAAAATAGCAAAGTCGAGTTCGCCATTATTTAAAGCTTCTAAAATTGTTGCTGTTTGCATCTCAATAAACGAAAACTGACTATCAATAAATGCCGCTTTCATTGATGTTAATAACGCAGGCAACAAGTAAGGCGCAATGGTAGGAATAATACCAATAGTTAATTTACCTTGTAGGGGCTCATTAGAAGTAGCAGCAAGTTCTTTGAGTATTTGCGTTTGTTCTAAAATAATCTCTATTTGCGTCAACAAACGTTCACCTTTTGCTGTTAACGTAACTTGTTTAGTTGAGCGGTCAAATAAAGTAACGCCAAGCTCATGTTCGAGTTTTTTTACTTGGCCACTTAATGTAGGCTGACTTACAAAACATGCATTGGCAGCTTTGCGAAAGTGCTTGTATTGCGCTATTGCTTTTACATATTCAAAATCTTTTAAGTTCATATTCAGCTCCGCATGATAGTTTATAACTATCAGTTTAATACAAACAAACGATTGGAACTATATTTAATTGTTCGCCATAATGGCTATCAACAAATCAAGAGGAACAAAAAACTATGTTAAACAATATCGAAGGTCAAACAGTCCCAAGTGTTACATTTGCAACTCGTCAAAATAACGAATGGAAATCAGTAACAACAGATGAAATTTTTAAAGGTAAAACGGTTGTAGTGTTTTCACTACCTGGTGCATTCACACCAACATGTTCATCAACTCACTTACCACGTTACAACGAATTAGCAGGCGTACTTAAGCAAAACGGCGTTGACGAAATTGTATGTTTATCAGTAAACGATACCTTTGTAATGAACGCATGGGCTGAGCATCAAGAAGCGCAAAACATTACTTTATTACCAGACGGCAACGGCGAATTTACTGACGGCATGGGCATGTTAGTAGACAAAAACGATCTAGGCTTTGGTAAGCGCAGCTGGAGATACTCTATGCTTGTTAAAGATGGCGTGGTTGACAAAATGTTCATCGAACCAGATTTACCAGGTGACCCGTTTGAAGTATCTGACGCAGACACAATGCTTGATTACATCAACCCTAAGCAAGCTAAACCAGAACCTGTAAGCATCTTTACTAAACCTGGCTGTCCTTTTTGTAAAAAAGCAAAAGAGCTTCTTGCAGAAAAAGGCTTCGCATATGAAGAGATTGTTATGGGTGCAGGCGCATCACTAACAAGTCTAAAAGCTGTATCTGGTCGTGACACTGTTCCACAAATATTCATTGGTGGTAAGCACATCGGTGGTTCAGACGACTTAGAAAAATACTTTGCTTAATTAAGTAAAAAATAGCAGGGGCGTACGCGCCCCTCTATATCAATCTCATCGCTTAGATTGAAAATAATAAAGGATACCACTATGAAAGAATTGCAAACCGATGTTGTTGTTATAGGCGCTGGCACTGCTGGTTTAAGTGCTTATCGTAATGCTAAACAGTTCACACAAAATGTATTAATGATCGAATCAGGCCCATACGGCACCACATGTGCACGTGTTGGTTGTATGCCAAGCAAGTTATTGATTGCAGCCGCTGAAGCCGCACACGCAATTGAAATGGCACCTGCATTTGGTGTTCATAGCTCAAAGCCTGTCATTGATGGCAAAGCAGTTATGGCACGCGTTAAAAGTGAACGAGATCGTTTTGCAGGGTTCGTAGTAGAAGCCGTAGATGAATTACCAGATGGTGATAAAATTCGTGGTTACGCTAAATTTTTAGACGCAAACCGCGTACAAATAGACGACCATACAATTATTACAGCAAAACGCTTTGTAATTGCCACCGGTTCACGCCCTTCATACCCTGGCGTATTTAATAACTTTGGTGACAAACTTATTATAAACGACGACGTATTTGATTGGGATGACCTACCAGAATCAGTCGCTGTATTTGGCCCTGGTGTAATAGGTCTTGAAATTGGCCAAGCACTTAGCCGACTAGGCGTAAATGTAAAACTATTTGGTGTAGGCGGCGCAATTGGCCCACTTACAGATCCAGTAGTAAAAGACTACGCAAATACTGTTTTTGCTGAAGAATTTTTTGTAGATACCGACTCAAACGTATCTGACATGATGCAAGTTGGTGACAAAGCACAGCTAACTTACACCGACAAACAAGGTGAAAAACACACCGAACAGTTTGACTACGTACTTGCAGCCACAGGCCGAGTACCTAACGTAGATAAACTAGGCCTTGAAAACACAGGCATTGAACTTGATGAACGCGGCGTACCGCACGCAGACACACATACAATGCAGTGTGGTGAGTCGAACATATTTATAGCAGGCGATGCAAGTAACATGCTACCACTGTTACACGAAGCATCTGACCAAGGTGCTATTGCAGGTCAAAATGCAGGGCGCTTCCCAGATGTACGTATAGGTCTGCGCAGAGCAAAAATTGCAGCTGTATTTAGCGACCCACAAATAGCAATGGTAGGCGAAAGCTACAAGCAAATTACTGACCGATTAGGCCCATGCGGTTGTTTTGAAGTAGGCGAAGTAAGCTTTGAAAACCAAGGCCGTAGCCGAGTAATGCTTAAAAACAAAGGTCATATGCGTGTATATGCAGAGCAAGGCACAGGCTTATTTTTAGGTGCAGAATTTATTGGCCCACAAGCCGAACACATCGCTCACTTATTAGCTTGGGCTGTACAAAACAAAATGACCGTACCAGAAATGCTTGATATGCCATTTTACCACCCAGTAATTGAAGAAGGGTTACGCACCGCTCTTCGCGACTTAAACGCCAAACTTAAATTTGGCCCAGACATTGTAAATTCATGTATGGAATGTGGCCCAGGCGCATAACCTATTTACCACACATACAAACTTGCTAAGTAAAAGCCAAAACTAACGTTTTGGCTTTTTTTTATAATTTTTTTAAGCTAACCTCTCAAAAAAAAATTTAGCTGTTACACTTAATTGATAATTCAATTAAAAAGATGGAATAGCTATGCCCAATAATAAATTTAGACTAGTCACTCGCAGCGATTTTGATGGCTTAGTTTGTGCCGTATTGCTCAAAGACTTAGACCTAATTGACGATATTTTATTTGTTCATCCAAAAGACATGCAAGATGGCAAAATAGACATTACCGAAAACGACATTACGACCAACCTCCCCTACGTTGCAGGCTGTCATATAGCATTCGATCATCACCTTAGCGAAACCGTTCGCAACTCAAGCGACATAAAAAACCATATTATTGACCCAAAAGCCCCATCAGCAGCTCGCGTAGTTTATGACTATTATGGCGGCGCTGAAAAACTTCCAAATATTTCTGTTGAAATGATGGACGCGGTAGACAAAGGCGATGCTGCTCAGTTTTCAAAAGACGAAATATTAAACCCAACCGATTGGGTATTAATGAACTTTATTATGGATGCGCGAACTGGACTTGGCCGTTTTCGCGAGTTTAAAATTTCAAATTACCAATTAATGATGAAACTGATTGATGCGTGTAAAGATCAGAGCATCGAAGAAATCCTGCAAATGGAAGACGTAGCCGAACGTGTTGCTTTATATAACGAGCATAACGAAAAAGCCAAAGAGCAAATTTCTCAATGCGCTACCGTTCATAAAAACTTAGTAGTCCTTGATTTAACTCAGGAAGAAACAATTTACGCCACAAACCGATTTGTTATTTATGCCATGTACCCCGACTGCAATATCTCGATTCATAAAATGTGGGGCCTTAAAAAGCAAAATGTAGTGTATGCCATAGGTAAATCAATCACTAACCGCAGTTCAAACACCAATGTTGGCGAACTATGCCTTAAATACGGCGGTGGTGGTCATTTAAATGCAGGCACTTGCCAAGTAGAAACAAGTAAAGCAGAAGCTGTTCTTAGTGAATTAATTGATACTATTACAAGTGATGGCTAGGATTTAATATTTCATTATGTAAAAGCGAGTAAATTAACGTTTACTCGCTTTTTTTGTAATATTTAATATCAATTACTTCTCCTTCATTTTGTTTTTGTATACTCCCTACTTTACTCACTTTTGTACAATATGACCAAGCACCTTGCCTACCTGCCATAAATGAACTCGTGTTTACAAAAAATTTTTAGTACCAAAGATAAGAACAACTTGTTGTTGCCAATTTGTAAATGAGAAGCTAACATATTGGACAGCAAGGTTTTCACTTGAAGCCTTACCAAAAATAAAAATTACTTATTACCAATTATGGAAAATACAATGCAACACAAATACACAACAACTATATCTGCAATATCGGTACTCGCCGTGCTTTTGTTAGGTGCTTCATCTGGCAAAGCAATGGCATCATGTAACTACAGTGGTAACGCCCCTAGCGGCTCTTACGCACCAGGATATGTTTCTGGCAATCAACGTACAGAAGTACGAAAAGCTAAGTTACAGGTTGGTCCAAGCTCAACAACTTGCTACTCACAAAGCCAAATAAAAAACAGCAGTTCGAAAAACGACCATTTTTATACAACTTCAGATGGCTCCGTTCTTTACTTTTATGAATCGGGTGATAGTAATAGATCAGAGCTTCGTGAGGAACGCGAGTTTAAAATTAGCGAAAATACATCATCAAGCCGCTACATCCGAATTAATTCAAAGTTTGTATCTAAATCATCAAACCTAGGAAAAGCCATTTTTGCACAAGTGCACGTAGATGAAAGCGGACAAAAAGGGCCACTAGCCGCACTTAAGTGGGCTGCAGCTGGCGAACAAAAAGATGCATACAACAACTCGCCTGAAGGGATCTACCTTTCACTTCGCAGAACCATGAACTGCTCAGGAACTGATTGTTTCACACATATTTATGTAGGCAATTACGACGAAACATTTAAAACTTATAGACTAGGTTTATTCAACGGAAAGTTAAGATTGAAGGTTAACGACTCATATATTAACTTGCCACGTAATGATATTTACGATGAAGACGGTGATGGCAATAAATCAGAAGTAAAAACTGGAAGCTCTATCGATTTAAGAAATAACGCTGACTGGAAAGATAAAAAACTCTACCTCAAAACAGGTGTTTACATAAACACAGATGGTAGCGCAAAAGTAGCAACTAAAAACTTAAAGTTTTATTAAGCGTTAGTAATATGTATAGCTCGTCAAATATACGACGAGCTTTACTTAGCGCTAATATAAATAAATTATGAATAAGCACAATTATGACAAAAAGCAAAAACAAAGCAACAAAATGGCAAAGTAAATCAACTACATTAACGTTGATGGCCCTCGCGTTTCTATGTGGTTATTCTACTGCTTCATTAGATGTATTTGACTCATTTACGGAAGAAGTTGAATCGTATGAAGTAAAAAACATTCAACAACTCACACTTACTAACCACGAAAAATTAGATACTCGCCTAGCTAATAAAAACCTAAACAAGCCGCCAGAAAGCAAAATAAAGGTTATTCCAAACCATACCAACGAAAGTTTTGTTAACCCTGTTGAGGCTAACTTTCAAAGCAGTGACACCTACGATGCCATATCAATGTTAAACAAAGTGATTATATTATCTGAAATGGGGAATTATGCTGACCAAGGTGAAATAGCAGAAGCACTTGATTCATTTAAAAACTTACTCGTCACCTCTCCCTATGAACAAGCTAACTTAATTGATCATATGAGGACACTCAGTTTTGAATCAAAAGAATTTCATCATATTGTATCTATTTTACAAGAACTACCTGAACACCAAGGTGGCCTTGCCTTAACGAGTGTTGCGCTTGAGCTTAGTCAAAATGATGATATTAAATCACAAGAACAGTTCTTATTACTTGCCGCAAACCTAAATAATAATATTGAAAATCCACGTATTCAAACTGCCCTTGCTGATATCGCAATTTACGCTGAAGACTCTGAGCACATTGTTTTAGATGCATTAACTTTATTAAAACCTTTTCATATGGATAACTACGAAAAAGAGCAAATATTAACGCGAATAAACAACCTATTAGCTACTAGCAATACTACTAACCGCAGCCAACTTATTAATAACGCATTAAAATTTAGCAACAACGAAGAACGAGAGCATATGGCAAGCCAATTTATAGATTCTAACTATGATATTGAAACACGCCATGAGATTTTAAGTGGGCTTCACACTGGCATTGTACCTCGCTCAAATCAGCTCAAAGAACTGCTATTAAACATAGCGAGTAATCAATCAGACCCGCTAAACCAGGCAGCACAAAGCACGCTAAAAGAGTTGTTTTATATTACCTACCAAGAATATAAACAAATTAAAAATTAAGCAGGCAAATACCAATGCCATTGCAATGGTGGACTGATACTCGAAGTAAAAGGTTTATGGTTCGCGGGTAAAACCGCTTGTAAAAAGGTAATGACACAAGGCACTATTTATGGAAGGTAGAAAAAGCATAACCCAAAGCTGAAACGAGTTAGCTAAAGCTCCCTATTATCTAATAAGAGCTAAAGCTAAAACTTAAAATAAAATTGCAGTTAAATACAATTTTTCAAATAGCTAAAGCTCCAAACTAAGCTTTAGCTCATATCAAACACCAACACAAAGCCAAAAATAACCTTTAGCTATCTAATTGCCAGAATGGCAAAAAGGGTCTGACTTGGAATTCTGTAAATAACCGTACTAAAAAAAAATAGTAATGATAAATTTATTTTTAATAATCTAACAAAAGAGTACTGGACTATAACTTAATTGGAATATGGGGATTAACAGGTTAAACTTTAGTTACTGAAAATATCCTTTTAAAATAATATCTTATTTTAGGGTTCTGGTTATCTTATTAATAGGGAAGTAATTAGATATGCTTAACAAAGCAAAGTTAAAGAAAGCTTACGAAAAGTACGGGTTTGAAGAACACGCAACTGCAGATGAAAATATAGTTATTTTTTCAATTAGAACTGGGCACTATCATAATGCCGATATAATCCCTTTAGGATCAGACGTAAACGTTACTAAAACTATATATGAATATCAAGAGTTAGGTTTTGCGTGTCAAACTAAGACTTACTCCTCAATTGCTGAAGTAGAATTTGCACTGTTTAGTGGCTTTTTTAATTTAGATGCAACTAGACGTAGACTACTTCGCGACTACAAAGAGTTTACTGATTCTATTGTTAAAATACACTCTGACAATGCTAATTATTCCTACATTAAAACTCAATACTACGTGAATAATAAAGTAGGCGAGCTCAGTGTAACAAAAGAAATTCTAAGCCGACTAGATAACCCAAAGCCTACACTTTTTCTAGTTGAGGCAGCAGCTGGTTTTGGTAAAACTTGTTCTGCCTATGAATTGGTTAAAGAAATAGCTAAAACAAGAACAGAATTATTACCACTCTTCTCCGAGTTATCAAGAAATAGGCAAGCCAAGATTTTCCGTTATGTCCTTTTAGATGAAATTGATAGAAGCTTTCCCCTACTAAGCTCTTCATTAGTTCGTTCAGAAATTAAAACAGGTAAAGTTCCTGTTGTACTTGATGGCTTCGACGAATTGTTGCATGAATCAGCTACAGATGATAACAACAGCTTTGAAACCACTGAGCCAATGCTAGAAACTATCAGTGAACTATTAACAGATCGAGCAAAGGTTGTCTTAACCACAAGAAGAACCGCTATTTTAGATGGTGACCAGTTCCACCAATGGATGAATAATCATGAAAATGACTTTGATGTCATTCGATTAAGAATCCAAGAACCTTGTATTGAAGATTGGTTACCATTAGAAAGGCTGAATAAAATCATTGAAGCAGGCTTTCCAATCGAAAATCTCTCAAATCCTGTCTTATTGTCATTTCTGAGATGTATTTCTGATAAAGAGTTTAGTGAGGTGACTGAGGACTCTACCCAGTTAGTGGATAAATATTTCAACTCTATGATGGAGCGTGAAAGGAAAAGGCAAGATCTTATGATGAAGCCTGATGAACAATACTCAATACTCAGATCTATTGCAGATGATATGATAGAGTTTGATTATACCAGTGAAACAAGAGAGTACATTTATAGCTTAATCTTTGAAAGTAATCAGGAATTAATCGAAAAAGCGAGAAAACGCTACCAGCCAGAAATAAGACCTACAACTGATGAGCTTATAAATAAATTAACAAGCCATGCTCTGTTAGATAGAAAAGGTAAAGGTAATCAAGGAATAGGATTTGTAAATGAATTTGTATTAGGTAATTTTTGTGCAGATAATATTATTGATAACTTGGATATGGAGTGGGATGGCGATAAACGCTTTATCGCACCAGCTATTCAATCTTATCTACCAAGAAGCATAGAAGAAAAAGAGATTCTTTGGGAATCACTTAAATTTGTCCTTGAATTCATTAGTGGCTTCGACAAACTTAAATATAACTTTGATTTAACAGGGCAAATGAGAATAGATCTAATTGGTGAAACTGTTGAAGAATTAGTCGTGAGCAATATCCACTTAGGAAACTTAGCTACTATTAAAGACACTGTATTCATAGGTTGTAAATTTACTTCATGTCATTTCCATATACCAAAAATAAAAAATACAACTTTTATTAACTGCGACTTCTATAATTGTGAGACGGATAAAATAGTTTCAGAAGAAGCAAACATATATTTCGTAAGTTGTAGTGATAATAATAAATTTATTATTAATATCAACCCTGAGCTTGTCACTAGCACTGAAGAAGACGAAGAAGTACTAAATAAATCTGATATTTATGTTTTGGAGAAGTTCTATCCTCGAGGGAGCCAAACTTTTCATAAACATCGAGCTATAGGAGCAATCTGTTCACAGAATAAAATGTATCCTCATTATGAAATTCTACAATCAATTGAAAAGTTAAAAAAATTATCGTATTTATCGGTTCCAGATAAACGTTCTTTTCTAGAGATTAACATAGAACTAATTGGTGATATTAAAACAGTACTAGGGAAAGCCCAATGAATGATAATTATGAACAAGTTTTGTTAAAAAAATTGCATGTTAGAGTCGAAGCTGAACTATCTAGATTAGGCTTACTTTTTCGTGTTTTTTCTCGCTCAAAAACAGAACAATCAATAACTAGTAAAATCAATAAAAAAGGTGACGGTTACTATTCACCTCAAGGAAAAAAAATTCAGGATCTTTATGGTTTAAGAGTTGCTTTATACTTTCCTGATGACTTAAAAATTGCTCAAAGAGCTCTAGAAAAATCATTTAAATTAATATCTAAAGAAGTTGATAGCCCCAATACAAGCTTATTTGAAGCGACAAGGTGTAACTACATATTCAAACTCCCTTTAGATATATCGTCAGACAGTAGCATTCTAAACTGTAATTCACTTGTAGATGATACTTTTGAGGTGCAATTTAGGACAGTGCTATCAGAGGGCTGGCATGAGGTTGAGCATGATTTAAGATATAAGTGTAAAGATGATTGGGGCAAGCACGATGATCTCAGTCGCGCTTTAAATGGTGTATTTGCTAGTTTAGAGACATCTGAATGGGCAATGATGAGATTGTTTGAAGATCTAACATATAGACACTATAAATCTAGTGAGTGGGCTCCAATGATACGAAATAAATTTAGACTCAGAGCTGGGAATGAACTAAATTCAGATATTGAAAAAGCTATTAATGAAAATAATTTAGGCAAAGCAATCTACAGATTAAATCGCGTAAAAATAATATTAACTATTTTAAATAAAAACATAAACATACCTATTAATATTAATACACTTGTTTATATAGCGAATTATTATTTCCTAAAAAACGAAAAACTAACAGAAATCACACCAAGAGCATTGGTGGATATTCTAAGTAAAAGCTAAATTAGACAGATTCGGATTATGTAACTGGATTAAACCCACAGCTGGACCCTCCACTCTAATTCATAAAATAAAATAGTTATTTACTGAAAACCAAGCTACATATATGCTAAACAGGAATTATTCTTGGCTTGATTTTAGAGGTAAGTCATTGATTTAATTGGTAGCCCCTGCAAGAATCGAACTTGCAACTGCCCCTTAGGAGGGGGCCGTTATATCCATTTAACTAAGAGGCCACAAATAAGCTGTGTGCTTAGAGGTGTGAATTATAACGGCATCTGGTTTTTTATATCAAGCGACAACTGAACTTAATTACTTGATAAGTATATATCTTCTTTATTTAGTACATAAATTGGGATTAGTTTTCGACTACTCGCGACGATTTTTTTTGTATGCGCGTTAATTACACGTGTATTTACAACAACAGCATCACTGCGATAAATTAATGTACCCGCTAATACATGGCTCGCCATTTGCTCTTCGCTAAGCTTTTCAATATCACGCGAGAAAGCAAAATCACCACGGCTATTTACATCTATTGTTTGGGTTGTCTTAAAATCAACCACGCCATAACCAAACTTTTGTAACTGATGAATTAATGTTTCAGAAATTTGATTACCCAATTGATTACTTTTAGTAAGCGATGAATCAAGATCGACCAAAGTAGTAACAGCAATATTAATGTTGGTGTCGGTATCACTTTCATACTCAAGCGTATCAACCAAATCAAGTGCCATTTGCTCTACATAGTTAGAAAGTGTTTTATGGTGCTGAAGTGGTGTAAATTGATTGCCGTTAGCATCGTCTTGAGTTGATTTTTGCTCGGCTGTTTTAAGCATGCTTGCTAAGTCATAATTTACTTGTGTGGTTGAAGATGCATTCATTTCAGCACTTTCATTATTTTGAGTAAAGGCACAACCAGTTAAATTAGCTAAAGCAAAAAAAACGATAAAGCGGTTTAATAATTTACTATACATAATTATCTCACTTGCTTGCTTGTTTTAACATTATGCCATCAGTGCGATAGCTACTATTAAGCGCATCAACAACCGACTGTGGAATAAACCCTTGTGCAGAACCGACTACGGCCTTACTTTCTAGCCCAACAATACGTGCATTAACAAGTACACCACCTTGATGGTTTACAAGCGTACCGGCTAGTACATACTTAAAGTTTTGATCTTGATTTAGCTCTAAATAGTCGCGACTAAATACAAAGTCGCCTGTTGAGGTAACGCGCATATAATCAGTTGTTTTAAAATCAATAACGGGTACACCAAAGCTGTGTAATTCATGCATGAAGCTTTCTGCAATTTGATTCCCTAGTAAGCTACCATCGTTGTAGTCTTCATCTAAAAAAATAAAACTCGAAACAGCTAATGGTGTTTGTTCACTTACGTACTGTAAGTTTTCAACCATGTCTTGCATTATGCCGCGCACATAATGGTTAATATTTTTACGCATTGGCGGTGTTGCTTTTGTGTAGTTATCTTGTGGAGCCATTCCTGACTGAAATAAGTTATCGTCAGAAACAGGCGCTGCAACGTCGCGTTGGTTACTCACCAGTTGATTGCTTTGCTCACTTTGTGGTGTTGCGGTGTCTGTATTCATTGTGCCTAGTATTTGAGAGCAACCAAAGCCCAGTGGTAAGCATAATGTAATTAATAGGTTTTTCATTTTGTGCTCCAAATTAGTATTCGCTTCGGTATAAAAGTCCGTCACGCTGCTGAATTTTCTCATTGCCCCACATTACATTAATTGGGATCTCGGTACTTCCCGCAGAGAGCACCTGTTTATTTTCTATATTCACAAGCCGTGCATTAACTATGTATGCATGCTGCTGGCGAGTCACTGTTCCTGTGATAACTAAGTCAATATTTTGGCGATTACGTAATTTACTTAAATCGCGACTTAAAATACTGTCTGAGTTTTCTAATAAAGAGAGGTTATTCCCAAGTCTGTACTCAACGGTGTGATAACCTAGTTGAGTAAATTGCGTAAGCAGACTTTCTTGGATCTGCTGACTTAAGCCTGAGGCCTGCCCTGTCACTAATTTTGTATCTAGTGCATCTGCATAAAAGAAGCTACTAACGCCAACACGTGCATTAGCATTTAACGCTCCATTTAGGTGGTTAAGTTGCGACGTTAAATTAACTACATAGTCATTAACCGTAAAAGGAGCCATGGCCGCTTTAGGTGCATTTGTAGGCACACTTGGTTCTGGTGGTGGCACCAAGTTACAAGCAGCTAAATTTAAAAATAATAAAGGCAGTAAAAGGCGCATAATTGCCATCCTCTTCAAAACATACTGAGGATAAAGCAATTTGTATGCCTATATCGTACTTCTGTAAGGTTGTTGAACATAATAGCTAACAAAACATGTTACTTGTTGCTTTATAAGGGCTAAACAATCACTTTTTGCGTCCGCTGAATTACTATAAGCACCTAACTTCAATCGATAAAAAGTTGTGTTATTAACACTTACGGTTTCTACATTTATCTCAGTGGGTGAGATAATATTTTGTGGTATTTTTTCTTGGAATTCGCTGAGCTTCTTATGCAATGCATTTTTATTTTTAAAAGCGGCAATTTGTAAAGCAAACAATGCCGAGTCGGTTTTTAATATACTTTCGTTATTAACTACATAATTTACAAGACTATTTAGAGAATCAGAATCATTCAGTTGTTTTAGATTAGTAGCAAGCTGCGTTAATTTATTTTCTAACTTGAGTAGCTCCTCTACTTTTGGTTGAGAGCTTTCCCATTGTGCCGCAGAGATTTTGAGCTGCTCTAAATCAGACTTTTCAATAAGAATCGGTTGCGGGGTTGCTTGAGTCATTTTAACTTGTTGAGATGAGTTACATGCAGATAAAACAAGTACACCCATTAGCATCATGCATTCTAAACTCCATTTTAATAACATTTAACTTCCCTAAAATGACGTTGTTTAGGGGGTTATTTATCCCCTAAACGTATTTAATTATGAAGGGTGTATTTTATGGATAAACAATTTTTAAGCAAGTTTCTTAACTACAGCCTTACTGGCTTATCGGTGTAGTTACTTACTATGCAATCGAGTTTATACAGCTTGAATACGTCACAATCTGCTTTTGCATTTTTAAAGTTTTGGTAAGAGCCAAGTTTTAGCCTGTAAAACATTTTGTCGTTTATTTTGGCGGTTTCTACGTTAGTCAATATTTTGTCTCTAAATAACGGTGCTGCTTTAGTATTTAGCTCTTGCCATGCTTTAGCCACACCTTGCTCTGAATCAACCGAAGCTACTTGCAAAGCAAATACATGTTTTGGTTTATTTAATTTTACAGCTTGTTTTTTATTACTGTAGTTTTGTTTAACTTGTTGGCGTGACTTAACATTGCGTGTGTTTCGTGGTGAACGTACAGACTTGCTGCTATACCCTTGATTAGACTGCGCAATTGCTTTGCTGTTTATAATATCAATATGATTTACGAGATAAGTTATTTCTTTTTCTAACCTTAAAATTCGCTCTATGCCTTCACGAGCTTGTTGCCACTGCATTGCGGCATCTTTTAGCTGAGCAAGCTCCAAGGCTGTAATTGATACGTAGTCAGGCGAGTTACTTTGAGGCTGTTCATCAATAGTTTTTATTTCAGGCGTAACGCTGCATGCTGTGCCAAATAAAAGCATTAGCAAGCTGAATAAAAACCCAATGTTATTTTTTTTATATATAAACATGTATTTGCTGTCCTGAAAGCAGTGTTCTTACACTACATTTCAGTTAAACATTCTCACAAGAAAGCGTTTAACTTTATTTAAGCTGTGAGCTATAAAACTTAGCTCTTCGCATGCTTGTCAGTGTTTTGTAAAACACAACGTTGCATACTCCCACCCTTCCTTGAGAGCATTATTTAATACAAATTTAATGCCAGTTAACACAAACTTTACAACATAAATAACAATATGTCTGTAATGACCTAAAAATTTTATTTTTAAAGAGGCTCCTTTCTTATTTTACTCTAGGGCCTGTTGACCTTTCAGGATTAAAACTTGTTCAATCTAGGGGCTATTTAATCGCGGCGCGAGGTTTGTAACCTAGTGGGCTCGATAACTGCTCCTGCGTTATTCTACTGACTTACATCCCTGTAAGAATAAGTAAAAACCGAGTAAAGCTTCCGCGTCCTGCTCACGCCCCTTACCTACATCCATGTAGGCAACAAAGAGTAAATTGCCCCGAGGCAGAACCCTTCGGGCAGCGCATGTTTGGCATCTATACTACGTTATCACCTATTTATGGGGAATAACCACACTACATAGGCTCTGCCTTGCCTAAATACCAAACAGCCTGCTGCAAATTTAGCCTCGAAAGATAAACAGGCCTGATAAAACTCATAAAAAAGGCGCCGATATAGGCGCCTTTCATGATTTACATTAACTGTTAAATCAGTTTTTTAATAAATGACTTTAATTCATCAGCAAATTCATCGCGACGAAGTGCAAATTCAATAGTCGCTTTTAAATAACCAATTTTACTTCCACAATCGTGGCTACGGCCTTTTATAGCGTATGCATCTACTTTTTCGTGTTCCATTAACATCGCAATTGCGTCAGTTAATTGAATTTCATTGCCTGCTCCTTGCGGAGTTTTTGCAAGTAACGGCCATATGTTTTCGCTTAATACGTATCGACCCACTACAGCTAAGTTAGATGGCGCTTCGTCTACTGGCGGTTTTTCTACCATGTTAAAAATTGGCGAGCTTTCACCTTGTTTTAAGTCAACATCGCCTAAATCAACCACACCAAACTTATCTACTTCATCCATTGGTACTGGCTCAACCATTATTTGGCTATGCTTGTTTTGCTCAAAATTAGCGATCATTTCTGCTAAGTTATCTTTTTTAAGATCGCTCTCTACATCGTCAATAATTACATCCGGTAGAATAACTACAAACGGTTCGTTACCAATAATAGGCGCAGCACAACTAATAGCATGGCCTAAGCCTTTTGCTTCACCTTGGCGTACGTGAATAATGGTTACGTCTTTAGGGCAGATTGCTTGCACTTCGGCAAGTAGTTGCCGCTTTACACGCTTTTCTAAAGTAGCTTCTAGTTCAAAGCTCGTATCGAAGTGATTTTCGATTGAATTTTTACTTGAGTGAGTTACTAACACTATTTCTTTAATGCCTGCAGCAACGGCTTCGTTTACTACATATTGAATTAAAGGACGGTCTACCACTGGCAGCATTTCTTTAGGAATTGCTTTAGTGGCTGGTAACATACGAGTACCAAGGCCTGCTACTGGGATCACTGCTTTCATTTTATGTTTTCCTTAATCTTTTATTATACTGAAAATGGATATTGAATCGCTTCGTGGCATTGATAGCCTGTTACTTCAAAGTCGTCTCGTGTTACCCACGTTTCTATGTCTTTTAATGATTTAATTTCTGGATTAATTTTTAACTGAGGTGATGCAAATGGCTTACGCGTTAACTGCACATCACGCATCAGCTCAAGTTGGTTTTCGTAAATATGTGCATTAGCAATTTTATGATACGCCTTACCCGCTTTGTGGCCGGTAATTTGAGCCACTAGCGCAAGCAACACAAAACACTGAATTTGATTAAAATTAAGGCCAAGTGGCACATCACAGCTTCGCTGGTATGACGTTAAATATAGCGTATCACCAAGTAAGGAGAAAGTGTGTGTATGCATACACGGGCGCAGGCAACCAAGCTCAAACTCACCTGGATTATAAAACGTGATTATTTCACCACGGTCATCAATGCCATTTTTTAAGTTATTAATAACTTTGGAAAGCTGATCAAGCGTTGAGCCATCTGGTCGTTGCCAACCACGACCTTGTACGCCGTAAACACGCCCCATGTCATCCTCACCTTTACGGTTAGGATTATTAAGCCATGCATTGTTATCGTTTGCGTTAGCATCCCACGTTTTACAGCCAATTTCACGAAATTGCGCAGCGCTGTCGTACCCGCGTAAATAGCCTAGCAATTCAGCAATCGCTGCTTTGTAGTAACTTTTGCGTGTAGTGATCATCGGAAACTGATTATTAGCCACATCGTATTCTAAATCAGCATTGATAACGGTTAAACAACGCGTACCTGTACGTTTATTTTCGACCCACTGCCCTTCGTCAACAATACGCTGACATAATTCTAAATATTGTTTCATGCGTTACTTCTTATTATGCTTTAGCTGTGGTTATTTGTTTAGGTTGTTTATATGCCCAAATTAATAAGCCTAAACCACCTACAATCATAGGTAACGAAAGTATTTGTCCCATTGATATAAAGTCGGCAAATAAACCTAATTGTGCATCGGGTTGGCGGAAATATTCAATACAGAATCTAAACACGCCATAACCTAATAAAAATACACCGGCTACGCTGCCTGCTGGACGTGGTTTTTTAATAAACCATTGCAGGATTAAAAACAGCACTAAGCCTTCAAAAAATGCTTCGTATAATTGCGATGGGTGACGCGCAAGCGGACCGCCCGTTGGAAATACCATTGCCCATGGCACGTCGGTAACACGCCCCCATAATTCACCGTTTATAAAGTTACCAATACGTCCAGCTAAAAGCCCTACAGGAACCAGCGGTGCAACAAAGTCGCCCACTTGAAGAAGCGACTTTTTACGCGTCCACGAAAAAATTGCGACGGCAGTTATAACGCCAAGTGTTCCACCATGAAACGACATACCGCCCTGGTCTATTCTAAATAAATACAGTGGGTTTTCTATAAAGTAACTAAACTGGTAAAACAATACGTAGCCAATACGCCCACCTAGTATTACCCCTAACATGCCGTAAAACAGTAAATCGCTTACTTGCTCTTTAGTCCAACCCGAATTTGGCTTTGATGCTTGACGATTTGCAAACCACATCGCAAATGCAAAACCTATTAAATACATTAAGCCATACCAACGTACGCTTAGCGGTCCAACAGAAAAAATAATTGGATCAATTTGAGGAAACTCAAGTGCCATAAAAAATAAACCTTTAGCTAAAAACCATTTTAATTGCGATAACTACAAGCAGCACCGCGAAAACTTTCTTAATTGTATTAACAGGTAAATAGTGAGTTGCTTTGGCGCCAATAGGCGCAACAAACCACGAGGTAATAACAATTCCAAATAATGCAGGTAAATAAACAAACCCAGCAAAACCATGCTCTAAATCGGTAACATGCCAGCCTGCGCTGATGTAACCAATAGAGCCAAATAATGCTATAACAATTCCGCACGCGGCTGCGCAGCCAATTGCTTTTTTTATATCAACCGAAAAATAATTAAGCATAGGTACAATTAAAGCACCACCACCAATACCAATTAAACCTGATAATCCGCCCATTATCGCAGAAAATCCACCTAAAATAGGACCTGCTGGTAACGGTTTATCTGACATCGGTTTATTACGCGCGGATAGCACCATTCTTGCTGCAATAAATACAACACTTATAGCAAACACTGTACGCAATATTTGTTCAGGGATTAAACTTGCTGCAAAGCCACTAATAAGTGCACCTAAAGCCACGCCCGACATAACCCATGGGGCAATATCCCAAGGCACGTTATCATTTTTATGATGAGCCAGCGCTGAAGACGTTGAAGTAAATAAAATAGAGGCGAGTGAGGTTGCAATAGCAATTACTAATACATGATCAGCTGACGTTACATTAAATGACAGTAGCAGAGTGCTTAGAACTGGAACGATAATTAAACCGCCACCAATGCCTAGTAACCCAGCTAAAAACCCAACAATACAGCCTAGTAGTGCGCAGCTTGCGACTAACAAACCTAAGTCATACATAGTAATCTCAAATACCCTTTTAAGGTTTATATATTAAAGGATTATAAAACTAATAGCATCTGTGTATTGCAATTAATTAGGCGTATAAGCTTATTTGGGAGTGTAAAACAAATCACCTAATTTATGCTCTAGCATAAAGCTTCGCGTTAAACGTAGTACTTGTTTGGCTGTGGATTGCGCTAAGCATTCACTTAATAGTTGTTCCATGTCACTGACATTTAAACGCCTAAGTACCCATTTAACTTTATTAAGCGATGATAAATTCATACTAAGGCGCCTGTAACCCATGGCAATAAGCAAAATAGCCCCTTCAGGATCGCCGCCTAGTTCACCACACAAACTAAATGGCAGTTCATATTGCTCACATTCACACGCTACTTTATTTAGTACCCTGAGTACGCCCGGGTGATAAGGGTTAAAAAGTTCGGCAACTCGTGCATTAGCCCTGTCTACTGCTAATAAATACTGTGTTAAATCGTTACTACCTACTGAGCAAAAATCGACTTTTTTTGACCACTCTGGAAGCATAAATACACTTGAAGGTACCTCTAGCATTATCCCTATGTCGGGTCTTTCTATGGTTTGCTCTGGGTATTTTTCACTTAACTCAAAATAAGCCTGTTCAAATAACGCAAGTGACTCATCAACTTCTTCAGTGCCGCTGATCATAGGGAGCATTATTTTTAGATTGCCTAAACCAATATTGGCTTTAAGCATCGCTTTTAGTTGATCTAAAAATAACTCTGGGTGATCAAGGCTAATACGAATGCCACGCCAACCTAAAAATGGGTTTTCTTCGGTAATGTTAAAGTAATCGAGTACCTTATCGCCCCCAATATCCAATGTACGCATAACCACAGGATTAGGATGATAGCTAGTTAGTACTTCTCGGTACCAATTTTCTTGCTCTGATTGCGAAGGAAACTGGCCCTTTTGCATAAACCACGCTTCGGTACGGTAAAGCCCCACACCGTCACAAATATGCGCGCTACTTTGCTCGGTATTAAGCTCAAGGCCTGCGTTTAATAATAAGCTAACATGCTCACCGTCAAGCGTAATTGATTCAGAGTCTTGCTCTGCTAAAAAGCGGTTATTAAGTAGGTTATCTTGATGCTGTAACTCTGTGTATTCATCCATCAACATTTGCGAAGGCGATATATATAAACGCCCAGCAAATGCATCTAAAATCATCGGTTTGCCATTAAACTGCAGTAGAGGTAAATCTTCTATACCCCAAATGGCAGGGATCCCCATCGCACGCGTTAATATAGAAGCATGGCTATTTGCAGAGCCATTTACGCTTACAACGCCTGTTAAGTGACCTTTTGGCACCTCAGCTAGCATGGCGGGTGTTAAGGTATTAGCAATTAAAATAGTGTTGGCCGGATAATTTTTAACAGCGTGCTCGGTATTTACAAGATGGTGTAATACGCGAAGACCAATGTCTTTAACGTCAACAGCACGCTCTTTTATATAAGGGTCTTGCATGGCATTAAATTGAGATATTAAACGCTCTATTACAATTTTTAGGGCGCTTTTAGCACACCAGCCTTCTTGTAATTGCATTTCAACATTATGCCCTAAACTTTTAGCGTCAAGCAGTTGTTGATACACATCAAATACCGCAAGAGCTTCGTGCGGAATAGAATCGCTTAGCGTCATAGATAGGGTATTAAATTCTTTGCGCGTTGCAGCTACAGCTTGTGTAAACAAACGGCGCTGCTCAGTAACGTCACTGTCTTTTAAAAGCTCAATAGATTTAAAATCGAGTTTTGGTAATACAACAAATGCTTGCCCTATACCTATTCCAGGCGCGCTCGATACGCCTTTTAAAACAGACGTTTGATGAGATGACTCATCTTGGCGGAGTATTTCTTTAATTTCAGCATGCGCTAACTGTGAAGCAAGCTGGGCAGAAAGCGTTATTAAAAACGACTCTTCGTCTTGGCTAAATACACGTGCCATTTTTTGTTGAACAACAATAACACCCAGTACTTTTTTTTGATGAACAACGGGTACAGATAAAAAAGCGTTGTAGCCTTCTTCGTTTACTTCGGGGGAGAGCTTAAAACGAGGATGCGATTTAGCAAATGCAATATTAATAGGTTCTTCGCGTTGCGCTACTAGGCCAACTAAACCTTCGGTAAAACCAATTCTAAACTTACCTACCGCATCGGGGTTTAGCCCTTCGGTTGCCATAAGTACAAAATTGTCTTGGCTGTAATCTGCAAAATAAATGGAGCAGCACTGGGTTTTCATGGCATCTTTAACCATTTGCACAAAGCACACTAATGCGCTGTCTAAATTCGCTTGTCGCGATACAGACTCCGCAATAGATCTCAGTGTAGCCAGCATACCCTGCTCCTTTATTGTATCGAGAAATTACTACCTTTTACTTCGCCAATGATCTTTATGTTGTTCTCTCTTATTAAAAGGCATGGCGAAAGGAGCAAACTCTTTCATTACTCGTCGATAAACATCCCGTTTAAACGATACAACCTGTCGTACAGGATACCAATAACTTACCCAGCGCCAATCATCAAACTCTGGATGATGGGTTTTAAGTAAATTTACATCTTCGTCTTTACAGCGTAATTTTAGTAAAAACCATTTTTGTTTTTGCCCAATACACACCGGACTAGAGTCTCGGCGGATTAATCGTTTGGGTAATTTATAGCGTAACCAATGTTTTGAGCTTGCGACTATTTCTACATCTTCTGGTCGCAACCCTACTTCTTCGTGTAATTCACGGTACATGGTTTGTTCTGCAGTTTCGCCATCATCAACACCACCTTGGGGAAATTGCCAAGAGTGTTGACCATAACGTCTGGCCCAAAAAACCTGTCCCTGATTATTGCAAATCACAATTCCGACATTGGCACGAAAACCTTCGGCATCAATCACCTTAGTGCCTCATTTGTAAGTCGATTTTTAATGATTGTTCCACATTAGCCGCAATACGGCAAATACTATTATACCCAAGCCAATTAGTGAGCTAAGTTTGAGCTTTTAGTATGTTGATAAATTAATAGAGAATAGGTAAATATTTAGAAAATAACTCAGCAAAGCTATTGCGGTTCTTGTTTTCCTCTAGTTACTCACAGTTTGTGCATAACTTTTGTAAAACACGCTCATTTTGCAAACAAATCCACAATATTAGATCTTAAAACTTAGCTTCTCCACAGATTCTGTGGATAAACATGTTCATATAGTTGTATTTATCCTTACAACTTTTAAATGGCTTAATCAAAACTGAACGTGCACATTTAAAAAAACCTGCAGAGTCAGTAACTTAAAGTAAAGTAGCTTAATTTCAATATGTGCAAAATTAACACAAACAACAAGCGAGCAAAAAACGTACAACCCTAAAGATATCCACGGCTTAGCCTATTTGCTATCATGGCTATGGTATTTATACAACCGAAATTAAGAATATGCGACCTACAAAACCACACTCAATAAACGACTTAATGCAGCGCGTTAACAGTATTGCCGGATTAACGCTAGGACAACTTGCAAACCACTACCATTTTAAAACACCTGATGACTTACTACGTGAAAAAGGCTGGACTGGGCAACTCATTGAATACGTACTAGGCGCTACTGCAGGCTCAAAACCCCTCCCCGATTTTGAAGATTTAGGAATTGAGCTAAAAACACTGCCTATTTCTTATAAAGGTAGGCCACTGGAAACTACGTTTGTATCGGTTACACCTTTAATGAACGTAACGGGAATGACGTGGCATACCAGCTCTGTGCGTAAAAAACTAAATCATGTTTTATGGCTGCCAATTTTAAGCGAACGTGATATTGCGCCGTTTGACAGAACTATCGGCAGCGGCTTTTTGTGGCAGCCTTCACCTGAACAAGACGCTTTGTTACAACGCGACTGGGAAGAGCAAATGGAGCTAATTGCGCTAGGTAGAGTCGACGAAATATCAGGCCATTTAGGCGATGCTATGCAAATACGCCCCAAAGCTGCTCATAGTAAAATAGTCACTGATGCTATTGGCCCAAATGGGCAAATAATTAAAACCCTACCCCGTGGTTTTTATTTAAAAACCAGTTTTACAGGTGATATTTTAAAGCAGCAGTTTCAGCTATGAGTGCGTAAGAAGTTAAAGCATGAGTAAAGCGTTATACTTTTGTGCTCCACTCTTTAGTGCTGCGTACATCAACAAGCTTAAAGCATACAATTTATTTTCATCTCTTTGGAAAAAGTATCAGGCATAAAAAATCCCCGCATAGGCGAGGATTTTATCATCTAAAATTAAAAGTTATATTCTATGTAAAATAGAATTACTGACCTTTAACTTCTTTAAGACCGTTGTACGGTGCTTTATCACCTAATTGCTCTTCAATACGTAGCAATTGGTTGTACTTTGCAACACGGTCAGAACGGCTCAGTGAACCTGTTTTGATTTGACCTGCAGCAGTACCCACTGCTAAATCAGCAATTGTTGAATCTTCAGTTTCACCAGAACGGTGAGAAATAACAACAGTAAAACCAGCATCTTTAGCCATTTTGATTGCAGCTAAAGTTTCAGTTAAAGAACCGATTTGGTTAAACTTAATTAAGATTGAGTTAGCAATACCGTTGTCGATACCACGTTTTAAAATCTTCGTGTTAGTTACAAATAAATCATCACCTACTAATTGGATTTTATCACCCATTAGTTTAGTTTGGTGTGCAAAGCCATCCCAATCAGACTCATCAAGACCATCTTCAATAGAAACGATTGGGTACTGATTAGTAAGATCTTGTAAGAAGAAGTTAAATTCTTCAGAAGTGAATTTTTTACCTTCACCTTTAAGATCGTAGATGTTTGCTTCTTTGTCGTAAAACTCAGATGCAGCACAATCCATCGCTAAAGTAATATCTTTACCTAGCTCGTAACCTGCGTTTGCAACAGCTACTTTGATTGCAGCAAGAGCCGCTTCGTTAGATGCAAGGTTAGGTGCAAAACCACCTTCATCGCCAACCGCTGTTGAATGACCATCAGCTTTAAGCACTTTAGCAAGGCTGTGGAATACTTCAGCGCCCATACGTAGGCCTTCGCGGAAGTTTTTAGCGCCAACAGGTTGGATCATGAATTCTTGAATATCTACAGAGTTATCTGCGTGCTCACCACCATTGATGATGTTCATCATTGGAAGTGGCATAGAGTAAACACCTGGTGTGCCATTTAAGTCAGCAATATGTTCATAAAGCTCAACTTTTTTAGACTGTGCAGCTGCTTTCGCAGTTGCTAGTGATACAGCTAAGATTGCGTTTGCACCTAATTTTTCTTTATTTTCGGTACCATCTAAATCTAGCATCACTTTATCAACAGCGTTTTGATCTAATGCATTTTGACCAGCTAAAGCATCAGCAATTTCTTTATTAATATAACCAACTGCTTTTAATACGCCTTTACCTAAGTAACGTGATTTATCACCGTCGCGTAACTCTAATGCTTCACGAGTACCAGTAGATGCGCCTGAAGGTGCTGCTGCACGACCCCAAGAACCATCTGCTAAATGTACGTCTGCTTCAACAGTTGGGTTACCACGCGAGTCCATAATTTCGCGACCGATTACTTTTACGATTTCTGACATCTTGATTCCTCTATATTCCCAAAATGGTGAGTTCAGCTAACTTTACTACGTTTTATATAGCTTAGTCAGCCCTTAAAACAAAAAAGCCGTGCAATATGCACGGCTTTTAAAATTACGAATTCGCTTTTTGGTGGATGTGTGCAGCTGCTACAAACCCTTCAAATAACGGATGACCATCACGTGGCGTTGACGTGAATTCCGGATGGAACTGCGCGGCAATAAACCATGGGTGATCTTTATTTTCGATAATTTCTACCAGTTTTTTATCTTCTGATAAACCAGTAAAGCTTAAGCCTGCTTTTTCAAGTATTTCTACGAAGTTATTATTTACTTCGTAGCGATGACGATGACGTTCAACAATTTCGTCGCTGCCATATACTCCATGTACTTTAGAACCAGGCGTTAAATGACATTTTTGTGCGCCTAAACGCATAGTGCCACCTAAATCAGATTTTTCGCTACGTGTTTCAACATTACCTTCAGCATCTAGCCATTCAGTAATTAAGCCAACTACCGGTGCTTCTGAATTTGCATTAAATTCTGTAGAGTTTGCATCTGTTAAACCTGCAACATTACGTGCATATTCAATTAATGCTACTTGCATCCCTAAACAAATACCTAAGTATGGTACTTTATTTTCACGTGCATATTTAGCTGCTAAAATTTTACCTTCAACACCACGTCCGCCAAATCCACCCGGTACTAAAATAGCATCTAAGTGTGAAAGTAATTCAACACCTTTGCTTTCTAAGTCTTGTGAATCTACGTATTCAATGTTGATTGTTAGGCGGTTTTTAAGACCCGCATGCTTTAATGCTTCGTTAACCGATTTGTACGCATCTGGTAATTCAATATATTTACCAACCATACCAATGGTCACTTCACCCGTTGGGTTAGACTCTTGATAAAGTACTTGTTCCCACTCAGCTAAATCAGCTTCTGGTGGATCTAAGTGAAAACGACGACATACAAAGTTATCTAATTCTTGTGTTTTTAATAACGCAGGAATTTTATAAATGCTGTCTACATCGGGTAGTGAAATAACCGCTTTTTCTTCTACGTTTGTGAATAATGAGATTTTTGCACGCTCATTATTAGGTAGTTTACGGTCTGAACGACAAATAAGAATATCTGGTTGAATACCTACTGAGCGTAACTCTTTAACAGAGTGCTGAGTTGGTTTTGTTTTAACTTCACCGGCAGGGCCTAAAAATGGCACTAGCGTTAAGTGAATAAATAGCGCGCGTTCGCGGCCAATTTCAGTTCCCATCTGACGAATTGCTTCAATAAACGGTTGTGATTCAATATCACCTACAGTGCCGCCAATTTCTACAATAGCAATATCATAACCTTCAGCACCGTCGTATACACGCTGCTTAATATCGTTAGTGATATGTGGAATAACCTGAATAGTAGCACCTAGGTATTCACCACGGCGCTCACGACGTAATACGTCTTCATATACACGGCCTTGTGTGAAGTTATTACGACTAGTCATTTTGGTACGGATAAAACGCTCGTAGTGACCTAAATCAAGGTCAGTTTCTGCGCCGTCTTCTGTAACGTAAACTTCACCGTGTTGAATTGGGCTCATTGTGCCTGGGTCAACGTTGATGTAAGGATCCAGCTTTAAAATGGTAACATTTAAACCACGGGCTTCTAAAATAGCGGCCAGTGAAGCTGCGGCAATACCTTTACCCAACGAAGAAACAACTCCGCCAGTAACGAAGATAAATTTTGTACTCATGCGAACCCTAGAATATCAGGAATTAAAAGGAATATAACACCCAAAGAAGAGCCTAAGGGTATATCATCAAGACGGGGCGAAATTGTACCAAAACACTGCTTATCAATCCAGCTAAAATTAGCTAATACGCGCACAAAAAATGTGCACTATTTAACATTAAGCCTATTTTACTTTTTTAATCGCATCCCACGCACTATCCATCTCTTCAAAGGTTGCTGTATCTAAGCTTTTACCTTGCGCATGCAAATAAGCGTTTACCTTTTCAAAACGCGCTGAAAACTTATCATTAGCGCTACGAAGCAGTTGTTCGGGATCTCGTTTAACATGGCGTACAACATTAACAGTGGCAAAAAGTAAGTCGCCGAGCTCTTCCGCTGTATGATCAGATAGCGGGTCTTGCTCAATCGCTTCTTTTACTTCAAGCACTTCTTCACTCACTTTATCTAGTGCACCATGATACGTTGGCCAATCAAAGCCAAGGGAAGCCACGCGTTGTTGAATTTTTTTGGCTTTGCTTAAGCTTGGCATATTGCCAGGGATATCTTGCCAAAAAGAAGGGGATTCGATTTGCGCTTTAGCACTTCGCTCCTGTGCTTTGATTGCTTGCCACTGCTGCGATAATTGATCGTCTGTTAACTCTTTTTTTTCACCAAACACATGCGGGTGACGACGGGTAAGCTTATCGTTTAATTGCTCTACTAGATCATTAAAATCAAATAGATTTTGCTCTTGTGCAAGTTGCGCATAAAAAACTATTTGAAATAGCAAATCACCCAATTCACCTTTAAGCTCATCTAAGTTGCCTGATTCAATACAGTCGGCAACTTCGTACGCTTCTTCTAGCGTATGCGGCACAATAGATTTAAAATCTTGCTTGAGATCCCACGGACAACCGCCCTTGGGATCTCGCAGTGTTTTCATTATGCTAAGAAGTTGTGTAAGCGCTGTATTATCACTCATGATTAATGACCACGCTTGGCATCATGTACACCTTCAATTTGGTGTAATTTAGAAAGAACACGGTTAGTACCCGATAAGTCATGTACTTCTATTTGCATTGTAAATATAGCTAACTGATTATCTTCAACCGTATTTACGTTCATGTTTAAAACATTTACTTTTTCGTTAGCAAGTACTGAGCTTATATCGCGTATCAACCCTGAACGATCGGTGGCTTCTATTTTAATACTTAGTGCGTACGAGCCGTTAATATCATCTGACCAACTTACCGAAATAACACGCTCAGGATGCTGGTTTTTTAAGTTATTAAACGAATCACAGTCTTCCTTATGAACACCTATTCCTCGACCTTGGGTTATATAACCTATTATTTCATCGCCAGGTACTGGGCGACAGCACTTGGCTACATGGCTCATTAAGCTGCCAACACCATCAACCACAATGCCGTTTTTATCACCAGTTACTTTACTTGGTGCTTTAATGCGAATAACCGGCTCATCTTCTGTCCGATCACTTACAAAGTTAAGCATTTGATTGAGGCGAACATCGCCCGCACCAATCGCAACCATTAAGTCATCCAGCTCTTTAAAGTTAAAACGCTTAATGGCTGGCTCTAAATCTTTATATGTTAAATTGAGCTTTTGTAGTTCGCTGTCGAGAATTTCTTTCCCCGCACTTAAGTTTTTGTCGCGGTCGAGCTGTTTAAACCAGTGGTGGATTTTAGCTCTAGCACGGGATGACTTAATGTATCCTAATGACGGGTTTAACCAATCACGACTTGGATTTTGTTGTTTTTGGGTGAGTATTTCTACCTGATCCCCTGTTGTAAGTTGATGCGTAAACGGCACTATTTTGCCGAATATTTTTGCACCAATACAACGATGCCCCACATTTGAGTGGATGTAGTAAGCAAAATCAAGCGGTGTAGCGCCAAGTGGTAAATCGATAATATCGCCGCTTGGGGTAAATATATATACGCGGTCTTCTACTACTTGGTTTTTAAGCTCTTCTGCTAAATCGCCGCCATCGACTACTTCTTCTTGCCATTGGAGTAGTTTACGCAACCAGCTAATTTTTTGCTCATAACCCGAGCCTCGCCCTGGTAATGCACCTTCTTTGTACATCCAGTGTGCAGCCACCCCTAACTCAGCATCTTGATGCATGTCGCTGGTACGAATTTGTATCTCTACCGTTTTACCTTCAGGTCCAAATACCACGGTATGAATTGACTGATAGCCGTTTTGTTTTGGGGTTGCTACATAGTCGTCAAACTCTTTATTAAGATGACGCCAATTGGTGTGCACAATGCCCAGCGCACCGTAGCAGTCTTGCAATCGTTCAACGACGATACGCATTGCCCGAATATCAAAAAGCTGATCAAACTCGTAGTTTTTTTGCTGCATTTTTTTATAAATGCTGTAAATGTGCTTAGGACGGCCATAAACCTGGGCCTCTATGCCCGCTTCACTTAAACGATTTTTTACTTGCTCAACCATATCTTCCATGTAGGCTTCGCGTGTAAGACGTTTGTCGTCAAGTTGTTTGGCTATGCTTTTATAGGTGCCTGGGTGCAAATATCTAAACGATAAATCTTCCAGTTCCCATTTTAATTGCCCTATTCCTAATCTGTTTGCCAATGGTGCAAAAATATCAGCCGTTTCTTTAGCGGCAATGACGCGGTCTTCTTCATCCGCATTTTTTACATTGCGTAAATGACATACCTGCTCGGCAAGCTTAATGACCACGGCGCGCACATCTTCAACCATGGTTAATAACATTTTTCGAATATTATCAACTTGCATAGTGCCTTTACCTTGATGCGATAAAGTACTAATAGTGGCCATTTGTGCAACCCCAGTTAACAGCATGGCTATGTTATTCCCAAGCTGCTCTTCGATGGTTTCAAGCGATATTAAGTCGTTTAAAAAATACGGGGTTAAATACGCAGTAGCTAACGATTCGGGGTCGAGATTTAGCTCAGCTAAAATTTCAACCATTTCGATTGCAGTAGTTTGCCTGCTTTCACTATCACATTTTACGCAGAGCGCTTGGGCTTTAGTAAGTAGCTCTGTTTTTTCTTCAGACAAGGCAAGAAATGAAAGCCGAGTGCTAAAATCTGTTGTCTCATCTTGTTGATGTGATTGTCGTGTAGCTACCATAATGCGTTCTACCTCCGTTGAAATAACGCCATAGTTTCAATATGCCCTGTATGAGGAAACATATTCATTAGCCCAATTTTATTAAGATCAAAGCCAGCTTGTGAAATAATTGCGCTGTCACGGGCTAAAGTAACAGGGTCACAAGAGACATATAAAATAGTTTTAAACTGCTTTAAAGGTAATTCCTCTAATACAGCCATAGCACCAGTCCTCGAAGGATCGAGTACAAGCACATCTAAGTTTTTGCTAAACCATGGGGCGCTCTGTATGCTTTGGGTTAAATCAAAGCAATGAAACTGCGCATTGGTAATAGAGTTAGTTTGCGCATTTTGAGCAGCCATTGCAACCGCTGAAGTCACACCTTCTACACCAATTACAGATTTTGCTTGTTTTGCTAACACTAATGAGAAATTACCAATCCCACAAAATAAATCCAATAAATTTTCATCACCTTTTAAATCAAGCCAATTTGCAGCTTGCTTTAACATAGCTTCGTTAACTTGCGCATTTACCTGAATAAAATTACCTAAACCAAATTCAAATTTTAGATCAAATTCTTTAAGATAATAAAATGGCATGGCTAAGTGTGAATGTTCTATTGCATCGCTCTCGCTTTGCCATACAATTTTAAACTGCTGGCTTTTTGTTATGTGCTCAACCAAAGCCTTTGTATCATCATTAATTGCTTTAGTGTGACGAATAACAACAAAGTTTTGTTTATCACTTTGGCATAACTGTAAATGGCTTATACTGTGCAGTGCTTTGTGTTGATTAATTAAATCATCAAAAAGTGTGAAAACATCTGTAAATACTTCATCAAGTACTGCACATTTATTAATACTCACAATATTTTTTGAGCCACTTGCTCTGTAACCCACGCGCATTTTTTTAGCTGCTTTATCAAACATAACAGCTATACGAGCGCTGCGTCTGTAATGCACAGGTTTACTTAATAATGGGGTTTGCCAGTTTAAGCTGTTTAATTTAGCAAACTTACTAAATAACTGAGTAACTGCAGTTTGTTTTTCTACAACTTGTTGGCTTACTTCTAAATGCTGTAATTGGCAACCACCACACTGATTATAGTGCTCACAAAAAGCATCTACTCTTGATTCACTCGCTTGAATAACTTTAGTTACTTTTGCACTACTGTATTTAGCTTTATCTTCGACGAGTGTTGCTTTGACTGTTTCGTTTGGTAATGCACCGCTTACAAAACATACTTTATTGTTATGTTTAGCAATGCCACGCCCTTGATGATCCATTCCCGTTATAGTCAATTCTAGTGTTTGTTGCTTTAACGGTTTTTTTTTCGCTTTAAAAATTTGCGCCATTAGGCATTACCTTAACTTTATTTATGAAGCACCTATATTTAGATGCTTTAGAATGCGTGTTGAACCGTATATACTCAAGTCATACTAATAACGATAAAACGCTCTCATTATGACCAAATTAGGCTTACGCGATTCTGTTTTAACACTGACCCTGATCCCAACGGTGATCATAGGATTACTACTTGGTGGCTATTTTACAATAAATCGTTACATTGAGCTTGATGAAATTTTATATCAGCAAGGCACTACTATTTCTGAGCCCCTTGCTATTGCGCTTGAGCAACCCATGCTCGAAAAAAACAAACAGCTATTGAATCGCCTTATAAGCTACACACATAACAAGCACTCCCCTACAATTAAGTCGATTGCAATTTTTGATAAAAATAATGCGCTATTAATGACCAGTAATTATCACCGCTCATTTGAAAAGTTAATTAATCAAAAAACGCTCATAAATTTAAAAACCACCCATGTGCAAAAGTCAGATGAGCTTGTTACATTTTTCACACCCATTATTAACCATACAAGTCACGATTCTAAATGGGACCCGTCGGCTTTTCAGTCATCTCTGGGCACCGTTATTATACAGCTAAATAAAGACCAAGCTGTTATAGGGCAACAACGAGCTTTATTAATTAGCGGTATTGTAATTATTTTATCATTGGTGTTTGCAGCTATTTTAGCTTTAAAGTTAAGCCGCATGTTTATGACGCCGCTTAATAAGTTAGTACTTGCAACCGACAAGTTAGTTGAAGGTAAAAGAAGTACTGGCCTTAACGACAACATGATTGGTGAGTTTGAGTTACTTCGAGAAGGCTTAAACACCATTGCTCACACTATGGTGATGCAAAAAGATGAAATGCAAAAAAATATTGATCAAGCAACAAGCGACTACCGCGAAACACTAGAGCAATACGAAACGTCAAATATAGAGCTCTCGTTTGCAAAAAAAGAAGCGCAAGATGCTAACCGTGTAAAATCAGACTTTTTAGCTAAAATGAGTCACGAGCTTCGTACTCCGTTAAACGGTGTTATTGGATTTACACGCCAGCTTTATAAAACACCGCTGAATAAACATCAAAAAGATTACCTCGACACTATTATGCTCTCAGCAAATAGTTTAATGACTATTATTAGCGATATTCTAGACTTCTCCAAACTAGAAGCGGGTGCAATGGAACTTGAGTCGATTCAGTTTCAACTTCGTGATGCTGTAAATGAAGTGATGACGCTACTCGCTCCTAGCGCACACGATAAGCAATTAGAGCTATCCATTTACATTAACCAACAAGTACCGGATGACTTAACGGGCGATCCCACTCGCTTTAAACAAGTCTTAATAAACCTGTTAAGTAATGCGATTAAATTTACCGAAAAAGGCTCTATTAAGGTCGACATAAGCCATCGGTTACTCGACGACGAACGCACTTCTTTACTTGTGTCAGTAACAGATACTGGCGTGGGTATACCTATGGATAAGCAAGACTCTTTATTCACTCCATTTGGGCAAGCAGACTCAAGCATTACACGTAAGTTTGGTGGTACAGGCCTTGGTCTTATTATTACCAAGCATATTGTTGAAGCAATGAGTGGTCGTATAACGTTAAATTCTGCGCCTGGTAACGGTACCTGCTTTACATTCAATAGTGTGTTTAGTTTGCCAAATCACGTATTTACAAATGACTTACCGACTAAATCGCTCATTGGTAAGCGTATCTTATATTTAGAGCCACATGAGCATACGCACCATGCCGTACTTTCGTTATTAACCCAGTGGGAATCAAACGTTACGGCATGCTTTAACGAAACTAGCTTTTTAGACGCTATAAAAAATACTGAACATAAATATGACGTTTGCTTAATTGGCCATATGGCATCAGTTGATGATATGCAGCAACTAAAAAGCTATGTAAAAGCCGTGCGTGAATCTACTGATTACTTATATTTAATGCTTAATACTGTATCGCACAATATGCGAGAAGCCTTTATAGGCAGCGGAGCTGATGCATGTTTAAGTAAGCCACTTAATCACCGTAAGTTATGTGAAGTACTTGCAGCACCTTACAGACTTGACCACCCGACTCATAATATTGAACAAAACGATCAAGCTCTACTGCCGTTAAAAGTATTGGTTGTTGATGATAACGATGCTAATTTAAAACTTCTCCATACTTTGTTAAGTGAACAGATTGAAGTAATAGAAACGGCTCATAATGGTTCACAGGCATACAGTTTAAGTAAAAGTCATAAATACGACATAATTTTTATGGATATACAAATGCCAATTATGGACGGTATAACCGCATGTAAGCTTATACAAGAATCATCACTTAATGAAGACACACCCATTATCGCTGTAACGGCACACGCCCTTCAAAGCGAAAAAGAGCAACTACTAAAAGATGGCTTTAAAGGCTATTTAACTAAGCCTATTGATGAAGATATGCTTAAACAAATTATTAGCGACCATAGTCCACAGACTCCTGTTAATCGTGACAAAGCTAAAACAGATATACCACAAAGTCCTGCACCATTTCAAAGTAGTAGAATTGATTGGGCACAAGCCCTGCAGCGTGCTGGCGGAAAGAGCGAGTTAGCGCTAGAGATGCTTAACATGCTACTTTTAAGTGTCCCTGAGACCCTTACATTACTTGCTAAAGCAATAGAGAGTAACGATTGCCAGCAAGTGTTAAGTATTGTTCATAAATTTCATGGTGCATGTTGTTACACTGGTGTACCAAAACTTAAATCACTCGCAGAAACAATCGAAACATCGCTTAAAAATAAATGCTTGTTAGAGAATATTGAACCTGAATTATTTGAGTTACAAGATGAGCTTGAAAACCTACTTGCAGATGCAAGTGTGACCGAACTGCAAAGATAAGCTTTGAATTTTAGATACAAAAACGCGGTATTTACCGCGTTTTTTTATTAAGCTTTTTAAATACTTATGTTTGCTTATCTTACATTCTTGCTTCAATCATTAATCGTTTCATGTCGCGTACGGCTTTATCGAGCCCATCTATCGCTGCACGAGCAATAATAGCGTGACCAATATTTAGCTCATAAATCTCAGGCATTGCAGCGATTGGTTTCACGTTATGATAATGAAGACCATGGCCAGCGTTAACAATCAAACCTAAGCTTGCTGCGTATTTAACACCTTCACGAATGTGCTCTAACTCTTTGTGTAAATCAGTATCATTTGTGGCATGAGCGTACGCGCCTGTGTGTATTTCTACATAAGGAGCACCACATTCTTTGGCTGCATCTAACTGTGCTTTATCTGCATCAATAAATAGCGATACTTTAATACCCGCTTCGGTAAGCGTTTTTGTTGCTGCTTTAATTTTATCTATATTACCGGCTACGTCTAAGCCACCTTCGGTTGTTAATTCTTCGCGCTTTTCAGGTACTAAACACACGTACTCAGGTTTTACTTCAAGCGCGATTTTTATCATTTCATCGGTAACAGCGGTTTCAAGATTCATACGAGTTTGAATGGTTTTAGCCATTACATAAACGTCGCGATCTTGAATATGGCGTCTGTCTTCACGTAAGTGAATCGTAATACCGTCTGCGCCTGCATGCTCTGCTACACTGGCTGCATGAGCTGGATCTGGATAGCTTGTTCCACGCGCTTGGCGAAGTGTTGCAATATGATCTACGTTTACACCCAAAAGAATATCTTTCATTTTCTTACCTGTAAAATTACGTTTATTGAGAGGCCATAAATAGCTCGCGGCTTTTTAATGGTTTACTACCTAATAAGGGTTTTAATAAATAGCGACTTAATTGCTTTGCCATATATAGCACATCATTTTGGCTAAAGTCATGATTTGCTATGGCGTTGAGTTGTTTGCCACTAAATCCAGAACGTGTATCTTCTTGTACTAAAAAACCAAGTTCGGGGAAATAACTATACGTCTGCTTTTCATCTATTGGTTCACCACTGGCGTCAAAACTAAAATCCACGCCATAACCGAGTAATTCCAATAGTTGAAACTCGTATGAGCGAAGCACCTCTTGTAAATTAGCCCCGCTGTTTAGGTTTGATAGATGAGTTTTATATAGCTCAAATACTTGTTCAATTGGCTCGTTAACAGGAACGATACGATTTGTAAGCTCATTTAAATAAAAACCACAATAAAGCTCATCACCTTTTAAAAAGTGCGAGTTCTCATGCAGTTCAAACTTATTGATATATTTTAAATCGTACTTGCCACTGTAATTAACAAGCAGTGCCTGAAACGGCTGAAGTTGTGCTTTATGTTTAGTGGCCTGGCGACCACTAATTCGGGCCAGCATTCTTAACTGACCAACGCCTTCTACAAGCATATCTAACATTACTTGGGAGTCACTATAAGGACGCCGATGTAATAAATACGCGGTGTAGAAGTCGCTATCCATTCACTAAGCTACTGCTTGGTCTAGTCTTCACTGTAACCTAAGCTTCTTAGTGCACGTTCATCGTCAGCCCAACCCGACTTAACTTTAACCCAAAGCTCTAAGAATACTTTGTTATCAAGCATTTCTTCTATGTCTTTACGGGCTTCACGACCAATGGTTTTTAGCTTTTCGCCTTTATTACCAATAACCATGCGTTTTTGTGTTTCGCGCTCAACAAGAATCAACCCGTTGATATGCCAAATACCGTTGTCTTGCCATTTAAACTGCTCAATTTCAACAGTTACAGAATACGGCAATTCTTCGCCCATAAAACGCATTAGTTTTTCACGAATTACTTCAGCTGCCATAAAGCGCATTGAACGGTCAGTTACATAATCTTCCGGAAAGTAAAATTCGCAAGGAGGTAAGCGTTTAGTTACTTCTGCTTTGATTAAATCAACATTTTTACCTTGCGTTGCCGATACTGGCATAATTCCAACAAAATCAAACTTGTCACTTAACCACTTCATATGAGGCAACACAAGGTCACGGTCTTTAACTTGGTCTATTTTATTAATAACCAATAATACCGGCTTACCACTTTGCGATACTTTATTAAGTACCATGTCGTCATCGGCATTCCAATGAGTGCCCTCAACTACAAAAATAATAAGCTCAACATCGCCGATAGAACTAGACGCGGCACGGTTCATTAAACGGTTAATCGCACGTTTTTCTTCAACGTGTAGACCTGGTGTATCTATGTATACCGCTTGGTGTTTATCTTCGGTATGAATACCCATAATACGATGACGCGTGGTTTGTGGTTTACGTGAGGTAATACTCACTTTTTGCTCAATAATTTCATTAAGCAAAGTCGACTTACCTACGTTTGGGCGCCCTACAATAGCAACCATTCCACAAAACGTATCTACATCACCTTCATGAGGCTGTATTAGGGTATCAAGGTTCATTTTTAAGTATCTTCAATGCTTTTTCAGCAGCTTTTTGTTCGGCTTTACGGCGCGAGCTACCTACAGAAATTATGCTATCCATTCCATCAACAATACATTCGACCGTGAATGTTTGATTGTGTGCTTGGCCTTTGGTATCAACCACAGTGTAACCCGGTAAAGATAATTTACGGGCTTGTAAATACTCTTGCAGCAGGGTCTTCGGATCTTTTTGGTTAAGCCCTGGTGAAATAGCATCTAATCGTGATTCGTACCATGACAATATAAGATCGCCACAGCTATCAATACCTGAATCTAAAAATGCAGCGCCAATAATAGCTTCTACTGCATCAGCAAGCGTTGACTCGCGACGGAATCCGCCACTTTTAAGCTCGCCCGGCCCTAAGCGTAAATAATCGCCTAGGCCAAATTCAAGACCAAACTCGGCAAGTGTTTGACCACGCACAAGCGTTGAGCGCATGCGGCTTAAATCGCCTTCACGCGCTTTAGGAAATTTGGCATAAAGTGCATTGGCAATCACAAAGCTTAAAATAGAGTCGCCTAAAAATTCTAGTCGCTCATTATGCTGGCCTTTGTGGCTGCGGTGCGTCATTGCTTGCTCAAGTAAACCTTGATCGGCAAATTCATAGCCAATTTTTTTATATAATTCTGTTACATTTTTTTTCATCGTTACTGAATATTACCTAGGCGCTCAAAGCGAACACCAGTTGGAACCCATCCTGGTAAAATATCATCAGGGCCATTCTCAAATTCAAAACTCATCCATATAAAGACAGCTTTACCCACCAAGTTTTCTTTTGGTACAAAGCCCCAAAAGCGACCATCTTGGCTGTTGTCGCGGTTATCACCCATCATAAAATAATGATCAGCAGGAACAGTCCATTCATCAGAAGGCGTGCCCGGTTGCTGGTAGTAACGCCCTTTTCTCTCAGGCGCTTGTGGGTTGATTAATATATCATGCGTAACTGTTGTTAAATTTTCATTTACACGAGCTAGAGGCATTGGGCCTTGTTTAAATTCGTTATCATTAATTAGTTTAAAATCAATTTTATTGAATTCATTACATAAAAGCTCACCCTGCTGGGTTTCGCCTTCTTTACAATTTGGCTGAATATATAAACGTTTATCGCGATAAACAATTTTATCGCCAGGTAAACCAATTGTACGTTTAATATAGTCAACATTTTCATCTAAAGGGTATTTAAAAACAACAATATCACCACGCTCAGGCTGCCCAATATCAACTAATTGAGTACGCCAAACAGGGTCTTTTATTCCATATGAATACTTTTGTACTAAAATAAAATCACCTACTAATAATGTAGGCATCATTGAACCGGATGGAATTTGAAACGGTTCAAAGATAAATGATCTAAAAATAGTAATTGCTGCAATCATCGGGAAAATCGACTTTGCTGTTTCTGTTAGTACTGGTTCTGGTGCAATTAATGCCGCCGTTTCTTCATCTAACGGCGCTCCAGCAGACGTTTGCGCTATCGCTAAGCGCTCCTGTCTTTTAGGTGCATACATTAAGTGATCTATTAACCATATTAAGCCTGAGCCTAAAGTTAATAACACCAATAAAACTGAAAAATAACCAGCCATTTATAATCCTTTGTTTTTATTTGCCAACTTTTAAAATAGCTAAAAACGCTTCTTGAGGCACTTCAACATTACCTACTTGCTTCATACGTTTTTTACCATCTTTTTGCTTTTTAAGTAGCTTTTTCTTACGGCTCACATCACCACCGTAACACTTAGCAATTACGTTTTTACGTAATTGTTTTACCGTGGTACGGGCAATAACATGTTGTCCGATAGCAGCTTGAATCGCTATATCAAACATTTGACGTGGGATAAGCTCTTTTAACGCATCAGCTAACTGGCGACCACGAGACTGTGCACCATCTCTGTGAACAATTATCGCAAGTGCGTCAACGCGCTCACCATTGATTAAAATATCAACACGCACCATATCTGATGTTTGAAAGTGTTTAAAGTTATAATCAAGCGACGCAAAACCACGGCTAGTTGATTTTAATTTATCAAAGAAATCCATCACCACTTCAGCCATAGGTAGCTCGTACGTTACAGCTACTTGCTTTCCGTGATAAGTCATTTTTGTTTGGCTACCACGTTTTTCAATACACAAAGTAATAACGTTACCTAGGTATTCTTGTGGTACCAAAATATTAGCTTCAACAATCGGCTCACGAATCTCTACAATATCGTTTACTGCAGGCAAATCAGATGGATTATCAATCTGAAATGTACCTTCTTTAGTAACTATCTCATAGATTACCGTAGGTGCTGTTGTAATTAAATCAATATCGTATTCACGCTCTAAACGCTCTTGAATGATTTCCATGTGTAGCATACCTAAAAAGCCACAGCGGAAACCAAAGCCTAGTGCAGTTGAATTCTCTGGTTCAAAGAATAACGACGCATCGTTTAAGCTTAATTTATTAAGTGCATCACGGAACGATTCATACTCATCTGATGCAATTGGGAACATACCCGCATAAACCTGAGGCTTAATTTTTTGAAAGCCAGGTAAGCGAAGTGGAGCTGCATTTTTTTGATGAGTAATAGTGTCACCTACTGGCGCACCATGTATCTCTTTAATACCAGCAATAACAAACCCTACTTCACCTGTTCTTAAAATACCGGTGTTGGTTTGCTTAGGAGTGAACACACCTACTTGGTCGGCAGTATGTATATGCTCGTTCGACATTATTTTTATTTTGTCGCCAGTGCGTAATTCACCGTGCTTAATACGCACTAGTGATACAACGCCTTGGTATGGGTCAAACCAAGAATCGATAATAAGTGCTTGTAAAGGTGCATCTTTGTCGCCTACTGGCGGCGGTACATCTTTAACAATCATTTCAAGAACTTCGGCAATACCTACACCTGTTTTAGCGCTACACTGCACTGCATCAAGGGCATCAATACCAATAATCTCTTCAATTTCTTCTGCAACACGTAAAGGATCCGCTTGCGGTAAATCGATTTTATTAAGTACTGGAATTACTTCTAATTCCATTTCAATAGCGGTGTAACAGTTAGCTAGTGTTTGTGCTTCAACGCCTTGGCCTGCATCAACAACAAGCAACGCGCCTTCACAAGCAGCTAAAGATCGTGAAACTTCATACGTAAAATCAACGTGTCCTGGAGTATCAATGAAATTAAGTTGGTAGGTTTCGCCGTCGTTCGCTTTGTAATTCAACGTTACACTTTGCGCTTTAATGGTAATACCACGTTCGCGCTCAATATCCATTGAATCCAAAACTTGTTTTTGCATTTCACGGTCGGTTAAACCGCCACAAACTTGGATCAAACGATCTGAAAGGGTCGATTTACCATGGTCAATATGGGCGATGATCGAAAAATTACGGATATGCTTCATAAACTGGATTCTATACTTCTATTTTAATGGACTAAATATGAATACCTAAGTGACTTGAAAATACTTGCTTTAGGATGCCATAAGCTAAATTTGTATATAACAAACTGTACTTACGCTTTTTAAGATGGGTTACAACCATTTTATGTATTGAATAACAATAAGTTATATTTACTTAACTTAAATAATTCAGCCAGATAAAATAATTTAAAAAACCACGGTTCCCTGTATTTCCAAGTTACTTTGGTATAAAACGGCAATTTTACATTTAATTGGCGTCAATCACCATCTATTTGAGTTAAAGGGATACTAATTGGGTGAATTTTTATAACTTTTATATCGTGCTTTAGAGATTTCACGCGAGTTTTAGCTATAAAAAAGCCAGTAACGCCACCTAGAGCAGCAGCTAAAATCTGCCAGCCTTCGGAAGCTATAAACAATTGCGCCGCAACAAATGCAAAAACAAGACTCAAAAGGAGCGGTAGCATGTAAACCGCAAAAGCATGCTTAACAACATGACTATCATCTAGTGACAAAGTGACCTTTTGCCCTATTTCTACAGAGGATTCAAATTTATAAGGAAAGGTTTTTTTTGCAGTGCCAAATAATTTACTAAACACTTGTGAGCCGCAACGACCATTGCAGCCTTCACAAGCTTGTTTTTGCTGTGCTTCTAAATGAGCAATGTGGCCATCGAGGGCCACAACAGTGAGGGTTTGTTCAATCATAACAATCCTTACGGAATCGTCTATAGTGCGCGGGTAACTGACTCTGCAATCGCTTTTGCGGTCATACTCGGTACATTACCAACAACCGAAACATCAAAATTACCGCCATTATGCACATATACTGTCGTTGCACCAGAAGTGAGTGCTCCACTTAAACGCTTACCTGGTAATGGGCGCTGAATAAATACAGAAACCTCAACAAAACCATCAGAGAACAAGTAATAATCAGTTAACTCGTTATTTAAATCGAGCTTATGTCTGTCTGATTTTAGCAACTCAAAGCCATCTGGTAACCAGCTAATTTTCCAATTAGTGGCAGTACTATCTTCATTTATAAGTGCATCGTTTGGCAAAGGCGTTGGAAAGTTTCGATTGAGCACTTCAACTAGCATACCGGCTGGCTGCTCTGTCACACTAATATGTGTAAGCTGTAACTGCTCTAAGGCTTCACCTTCATGGTTAACGTACGCGGCTTTTAGCAACAACGACGATTCCATATCCAGCCAAATCCAATAATTATATTTATACTCGTCTTTAGATTCAATGCGAACAAGTTGCGCTGCGCGCCCTGCAATACGCCCTTTGCCGCCTAGTACAAAATCATAGTGCGCACTTAAGCGATCTATATCTTTAAATAGTACTTCAGGGATTGGACCTGCTATTGAATCTGTTTTTAGAGAATATGGTTCAGACTGAGGTTCAAAATAAGTAACTTGATTATCGATACGGACCATTTCAAGCCCAGCACCGTTAAGTAAACTTAAATGCTCAAGTTCGGTGTCACCTTGTAAAGCATGCACCCATCGGTAGGGTTCCATTGTTTTACCTTTGACAACCACAAACGAGGCGTCAAAATTACGGGTGTGAACGGCATTAGCCATTTTGAGTAATAAATCTTTGGCAGGATTTGTGTCGTTGGCAAATGCATTAAAGCTTACTACCAACGACAGAACAAAAGTGATTACTTTCATTTAATTAGTTTTTTTCCTCAGACGCTTTGGTATTAGTTTGCGCTGTTTCTAAAGAATTCGCAACTCGTGCTTGGCGTTGATGCTCAAGAACTAACGCACCAATACGCTGTTGCTGTAGTTCACGTAAACCTTGCTCAGCATTTTCAAGCGCAGGCTCAGACGAATAACTTACTGGCGAGGCCATACCTGCTAGCGGTGTGGTTTGCAGTAATGGAATTTCACTTTGCTGCTCATTGTTACTTTGAGGAAGCGTATTAACGCCCACAATAGCAAACATCGCTACACTTGCTGCAATAGCTAATTGGGCAACTGGTTTGCGCCAATTAAAAGCGACTACTTTATTATCTTGTACTGTTTCAGTGATTGCTTGAGGCTGTGTTTTTGACTGACTAAAGTCAGCATAAACAGGCTCGCTTTCTAGTGCTAATGCAACGCGATCGCTAATATCAATATGTATGTCGTTATTATTTTTTTGAGCACGCATCGCATCACCAATTAACGCATAACGGCCAAACGTAGTTACATCTTGCTCTGCAATTTTTGCATCAGTTAGATGTTGCTCGCCATCAAGTAATGCCGATAACGCTTCGTTATCTAACTTGTTAAGGTGTGCTTTTGTCATACTAAGACTCGCCTATTAATGGGTTTAATTTGTTATCTATTGCTTCACGGGCACGAAATATACGCGAACGCACAGTCCCGACTGGGCAATCCATTACCACTGCTATTTCTTCATAGCTCATCCCTTCTATTTCTCTAAGGGTGATTGCGGTTTTAAGATCTTCAGGCAAACTATCAATCGTATTAAAAATAACAGCGCGTACTTCTTCGCTTAAAAGTAGGTTTTCAGGAGATGCATTCGATCGCATTGAATCTGCACAATCATAAAACTCGGCATCTTCAGCGTCTATATCATTTGCTGGCGGCTTACGCCCCTGGGCTACTAAGTAATTTTTAGCACAATTAACGGCAATACGGTATAACCACGTGTAAAAGGCGCTGTCACCTCTAAAGTTAGGAAGTGCACGGTAAGCTTTAATAAAAGCTTCTTGTGCTACATCAGCAATATCGCCTTGGTTAGATACATAACGTGAGATCAAACCTGCTATTTTGTTTTGATACTTCTTTACTAATAGGTTGAAGGCGTTTTTATCTCCTTGCTGGACCCTTTTTACTAGCACTAAATCTAATTCCTGCTCGCTCATTCGAGCCGGTACTCCTATGTCTGATTTTTGCTTGTTATTCATATTGTCGTCATTGTTCACAAATACTCTGACCTCTTTATGAATAAAAAGTTCTGCTTAATATTATTTTTTTATAAAATAGATGATAATAACGGCGCTAAGCCTTTAAAATCACTACGTAGTAGTATGACAAATATGATACAACTACAGATATTAAAAACAAATATTGCTCTATATGAGCATTGTAACCGCAAAGTACCTCTGACATGAACCAAAATAAACATCACATTGCAGATGTCGCTATTATAGGTAGCGGCGCAGCAGGCTTATCACTTGCATTATCTCTAGCTAATTATTGTAACGTTACCGTGATCAGTAAAGGAGCGCTTACCGAAGGTTCTACTTTGTATGCCCAAGGCGGTATAGCTGCTGTATTTGATAAACAAAACGACAGCATAGAATCTCATGTTGAAGATACTCTCGATGCAGGCGGTGGTTTATGCGATAGAGACGCTGTTCATTATACCGCCAGCAATGCTCACGATTGCCTACAGTGGTTAATCGACCAAGGCGTACCCTTTGATATGGAGTTTGATAGCAAAGGAAAAGAGCGTTTTCACTTAACACGTGAAGGTGGTCACAGCCATCGTCGTATATTGCATGCAGCCGATGCAACAGGCAAAGCGGTGCAAACAACACTTATCAGCCAAGTTAAAATTCATAAAAATATAACGCTTTTAGAGCAATACAACGCCATTGATTTAATCACAGATAAAAGCGCCGGTAAAACAGGCTCACACATTGAAGGCATGTATGTGTGGAACAAAAAAGCTAAAAAGGTAGAAACCATTTCAGCTAAATTTGTTGCTCTTGCAACCGGTGGTGCAAGTAAAGTGTATTTATATACATCTAATCCAGACGTATCAAGTGGTGATGGTATTGCAATGGCTTGGCGTGCAGGTTGTAAAGTTGCCAACATGGAATTTAATCAATTTCATCCAACAAGTCTTTATCATCCAGAGCTACAAAACTTTTTAATTACCGAAGCCATGCGCGGTGAAGGGGCTTATTTAAAGCGCCCTGATGGAACTCGGTTTATGAAAGACTTTGATAGCCGTGAAGAGCTTGCTCCACGCGATATAGTGGCACGCGCAATCGATTTTGAAATGAAGCGCTTAGGCGCCAATTGTGTTTATTTAGATATTAGCCACAAAGATAAAGACTTTATTATTGAGCACTTTCCTACTATTTACGCAAAATGCTTAAGTGTAGGCCTCGATATAACGAAAGAAGCAATCCCAGTTGTGCCTGCTGCGCATTACACCTGTGGTGGTGTAATGACTGACTTTAACGGCAAAACAGATCTCGATAACTTATATGCTGTAGGTGAAGTTGCTTACACAGGCTTACATGGTGCAAACCGTATGGCAAGTAATTCACTATTAGAGTGCATTGTATTTGCCCACGCTGCAGCTAAAGATATTTTAAGTAAAATTGAACATGCACCAGAGCCGATAGCGCTTCCTCATTGGGATGAGAGCCGTGTTAGTAACTCAGATGAAGAAATTGTTATTACCCATAACTGGCATGAACTACGTTTATTTATGTGGGATTATGTAGGTATTGTACGCTCTACTAAACGCTTAGAACGAGCACTGCATAGAGTTGAGTTGCTACAGCAAGAAATACACGATTACTATGCAAACTTTAGAGTAAGTAACAACTTACTTGAGCTTCGTAATTTAGTGCAAGTATCAGAGCTAATTATTAGAAGTGCTATGGAGCGAAAAGAAAGCAGAGGCTTGCATTACACTATTGATTACCCTGAACAAAGTGAAAACCCAACGCCGACTATTTTGACTCCAAAACGCAATTAATTGCGCCGACAGTGGCACGTTTTAGACGCGCATAACTTTGCTCATTAACACCATTGGCTGAAATTATAAGCCAATGGTTGTTACTAAAACCTTTAATATGAAGCCATATATTATTACCATAAAATCGGCTTTTGTTACTTATTTCACCCTGAATTTTTAAGCTCTCGCCCTCAAATCTAAATAACTTTGGTTCTAATATTATAATTCCCTCATTTGGGTGAATTGCTAATACTTTGCGCCACATTATCAAGCCAGCTAGTGCATTTAGTATTAAACAAAAAAGCATGGCTAATAGTGAATCTAAAAATAAACATAATATAAAACTGAGCATACAAAAAAAGACCACAATTGGTTTGTGGTCAGCTTTATTATTTGTAACCGTAAACCTATACACGAACTCGGTCTAAGATCAGCGAAACCATACCGTTTAACTGCTCGTCTTTACATTCTTCATGACCCATAAACCATGCAAATAAGTCAGGGTCTTCTTCTGTTAGCAAACGCTGAAAGATAGCCTGTTGCTCTGCGCTCAAAGAGTCGTATGCTTCTTCTACAAACGGCATAAACAAAACATCTAGCTCTAACATGCCACGACGACAAGCCCAACGAATACGTGCTTTACTATGAATTTCAACCATTTTAAACCTCATACTTAATTGACTCGAGTTTAACAAACACAAGCCTATTTAGCAGCTATTAATCTCTCATTAAATAATAAACCCGCACCAATAAGCGCTTGTCTGTACCATACGTAACAACTGCGTTATTATGTCACTTCATTTATATTGCAAAGAAGGTTTTTATGTCGAGCGTTTATGCATGTCCGTTATCTCATCAACTTATTAGCCTCTGCGGTGCTGATAAATTATCTTATTTGCACGGACAAATCACTCAAGATCTAAATAAATTAACCAGCAGTAATTATTTGTGGGCTGGCCATTGCAGCGCCAAAGGTAAACTTTGGGGTGTATTTAAATTATTTTCTTACCAAGATAACTACTACCTTGCGGGTAGCCAAGCTGAAGTTGAAAAATCATTAGCTGAACTTAAAAAATACGCTGTATTTGCAAAAGTTGATATTACTGAATGCTCAAAGCGTTTAATTGGTTTAATTGGTGATGATTTATCGGATGTACTGGCACAACTTGATATTAGCTTTGAAGGCGATGCAAGCGCGTGTGATTTTACGAATGGTAAAGCGCTAAAATTAGCTGATAACCGTGTTTTAATAATGGTTGATAACCAATTTAGCATGCCTGATAACGTATCCACACTTGATAACGAAGCCCCTTGGCAACAAGCAGCGATGCTTGCCGGTGAGCCTCAGCTAAGTGCAGATGCAATTGGCGAGTACGTTCCTCAAATGGTAAACCTACATGCTATTGGCGGTATAAGTTTCAAAAAAGGGTGTTATACCGGTCAAGAAACAGTAGCCCGTATGAAGTACCTTGGTAAAAATAAACGTGCAATGTATATCGTTTCAGGGCAAAGCGAAGGGATTCTTTCAGAGCCTGATTTAGAAACCCAATTAGGCGAAAATTGGCGCCGTGCAGGTAAACTTATTGCACAAAGCTTTGATGAGCAAACAAATAAATTAACAGGCCTCGTTGTGTTGCCAAACGATACTGATGTAACTCAGGTACTTCGTGCAAAACACACACCTCAGGTGGAGCTAAGCATTCTGCCTCTACCTTACTCTCTTGAAGATGAATAAATAGGAATGACTATGATCGTTGCGGCAAACAAAGTGGTAAAAATGCATTATTCAGTAATGGATAATGATGGCAATAGCATTGATAACTCGTTCGGTGGTGAGCCACTACACTTTATCATTGGCACAGGCTATTTAATTTCAGGCCTAGAAAATGCTTTGCTGGGCAAGCAACCAGGCGACACGCTTAGCGTAAAGGTTGAACCTGAAGAAGGTTACGGCGAGCGCCACGAAAACCTAATGCAAACAGTACCTAAATCAATGTTTGAAGGTATGGAAATTGAAGTTGGCATGCAATTTCGTGCATCAACAGATGATGGTGACCAATCAGTAATGATCATCGATATCCAAGATGAAGAAGTGATTGTAGATGGTAATAACCCACTTGCAGGTATAACACTTAACTTTGATGTAGAAATACTAGAAGTACGTGATGCTACAGAAGATGAATTAACTCACGGCCACGTACATGGCGAAGGTGGGTGTGGTCACGACCACTAATGTACTGCTAAACAAATAAAAAAGCGCCTAAGGCGCTTTTTTTATATCATATTGTTACGCTTAACCGTTTCAGCTTTTGGCTTACTAGGCAGCGCGATTGATACGTTTTTTTCTTTTAAAGCAGCTAGTAAACCTTTTTGATCGTTTGTACCAACTCTATACAAGGTGCCATCTTTGAGCGTTAACTGTATTGCACTAAAGCCAGATACTGTATACACCCAACCATCATGAGTAATTCGCATACCAATACCGTGCCTGTAAGAGTTTTGAACTGCTTTTGCTTCTGCTACTTCTCTAAGCTCAATACTTTGCCCAGCAACGCCTGGACCAAACGCCCAGCTAATATTTTTATCATCTACTTTTACTGTTAGGCCATTGAACAAAAAGCCCACCAGCACTAAAATCCCAGTAAATATTATTAAAGGTCCATCAGCGCCTAACAAGTTCCACGCAAGCGCCACAAAACCGCCAATCCACGCTAATACAAAAAAGATAAACACCGCATACTGTTTATGCTGATACATAATATTCTCTAAATTAAATAAATACTTAAAAGCTGTATACCAATGTAGCACTCAGCTCTGAGTCAAACTTGAGTTTATCATCTTCGGGTTTTGAATTATAACGATACATGTAGGTAAATTTGAGTGATACCGCGCCAATCACTTGGCTTATCAGTGCGGTTTCCGATTTTAAGCGAGAATTAAGACCTGAAAGCGACTGCTCTATACTCACATCTTGATTAAAACGAGTGCGCTTAGAAACCAAGCGTTCCCACTGCATTGCAACACGTACTAAATAACCGGTTTTATCAATTTCATCTTCGCTCACATCCGAATCTTCATCGGCGACTGAACGGTATAAACCAGGTCCTATATCAATATCTACTTTGTTTTTAGAGCCTTGATATACACGCGCACCATAGCCTGTCGCCACCGTGCTTTTAAAATCAAGTCCACTAAATTCATCTTCTTCGTAATCACCGTAAATAAAAAATGAGGAGTTTTTAACACCTACTTTATAGTTACCTTGCGCTGATACAAAAATACGATTAGCTGTAACATCAGTGCCACCGCTTTCATCGTTTTCATCACGCTTATAAAGAGAGTCTATTTTAAATTGGTTACGCCACTTTTCAAAATCTTGGTATAAATTACCTTTGAGCTTAAAACTGGTCGAATTGGTGTTACCTTTACTTAGAATAAAACCAAATTCAGTATCACCGTAAAGCATATCACCTTTGTGTAACTCATGAATTTCTTCATCAGAGAGCTTGCCATATTCATGAAAATCTTCAAATGGATCAACAGCCCAACTTGGGCAGCTAATTATTAAAAAAATTAAAAATAAATACTTACGCACAACACTCTCTCTGCACACAATTATAAAAATAAGCGGTATTGCTTATTCACTCTCTTTCCATAAAATATGACAAAACGGAGCATCTTTATCACGACTAATCAAAATTTTAGCAAACAAAACATCATCATTTTCAAATTCTAAACCAACTAGCACCTGAATAAAGTGCTCTGGCTCAATCTCAAGGGCAACAAAATCTTGCCACTGATCGTCTGGCTCGTCTTCTTCGATAAAGCCTAGGTCTTCTCTGAACTCATTAAAGTCTTCAACATCTTTATCACTCAAGTTATTTGGCGCTAGCTCTAAAAAAATATCATAAGCTTGGTGAGTAGCTTCTTCTACCGTATATAAACGTGGACCCGACATATGTGCTTAACCTTAAGCTTTTAAGTTGCGCTATATTATCAAATCTCATCATCATTTTGATAAAAAAAAGCGTAAAACACTGACTTTTTTGTAACTGAGTCATGCTTTATTCAGCATACAGCTCAAACAATAAATAACAATTTAACTAACCCATTGAATATCAAGATTACTTTTTTAATTTAAGCTTAAAATAACAACGTAAAAAATTTTATTATCTCAAGTTCTAATTGTTTAGCTTTTTCTCATCTAAATCTAACCCTTTAAGACTACAGCTTTAGCAATAAATTCCATTTATTTAAAAAATACCGTCACTTTACTTAATTCTTATAACAACATAAGCTCAACTAACAGGTCAGAGGAGTGTGTAATGATAAAACTAGAAAAACAAAATGGCATTGCAACCGTCACGCTTAGCAGAGCAAAAAAACAAAACGCATTAAGCTTTGAAATGTTTGTAGAGCTAAACAAAGCCATTAAAAACATAAAAAGAGATCGCAGTATTCGTGCTGTAGTAATAAAAGGCGATGGCGAGCATTTTTGTGCAGGGCTTGATATATCAGCCGTAATGGCGGCACCATTGAATATTATAAAATTATTGCTTAAATGGTTACCTGGCAATCAAAATTTAGCGCAAAAAGTAGTATTAGGCTGGCAGTCACTGAGTGTGCCCGTTATTGCACAAATTGATGGCAACTGTTTAGGGGGAGGATTACAAATAGCGCTGGGTGCTGATTACAGGATTGTTCATATTGATGCCAAGCTTGCCATTATGGAAGCGCGTTGGGGCTTGTGCCCCGATATGGGCGCAAATGTAATGATGAGCGGTTTAGTTAAGCGTGACCAAGCACTTTGGCTTGCAAGCCACGCAAACCCAATCACAGCACAACAAGCAAATGAGCTAGGTTTAGTTACTCAGCTTACCGATGATACTCAACAAGCCACGCAAAACATGCTCAATACATTACTTGAGCGCTCACCCGATACGCTTGCTGCTATTAAACGTGTTACACAACTTAGCTATAAACCAAACCAACGAAAAATACTCGCTAAAGAAACTTTCAGCCAAATTCGCTTACTGCTAAACCCAAACACTAAAAAAGCAATTGCTAAAGCAAAAGGAAAAGCGGATATAACCTACGCAAATACAAAGCACTGGTAGACTATTGCACAATGCATAAAAGAGTTTGATTTGTTAAAGTTAAGCTCTTATCTTTTCTGTGAGCCACTTTGATGAAATACCTGCTCAGTAGCGCTATTATTTTACTATGTTTAGCCTGCGCTAAACTCATTATGCATTTTATTGGTGGAAGCTTTCCTGCGCCGTTACTCGCTATGGTTATTTTATTAGTTTTACTCTTATCGGGTATTGTAAGAGAGCAACATGTAAAACCATGCGCCTCCCCTATTTTAAATATTATGCCTATCTTTTTCATTCCAGCGGGTGTGGGATTTATTGAGCATCTCGGTCTTATAAAATCGCACTGGGCATTTTTAGCCTCAGTTGTGGTGCTTGTTCCTATAACTACCTTATTGCTTGTTAGCAGTGTAATTGCGTACTTTAAGGGAAAAGAAAATAATGACTAATCTTACTTTTTCCGCTATTTCAGAGCTACAACCTAATTTATGGTGGCTAAGTATTCCTTTTATTATTGTATTATTTTTAGCGCTAAGGGCCGTAAACCAAAGTATAAAAAGCAGCGTATTTAAATCGCTCACCAACCCCGTATTTTTAAGTATTAGTATTATTGCTTTATTACTCGTTAATCTAAATTTGCCTTATACGCAATTTGCCACGCACAGCAAATTACTAAGCTGGTTATTAGAGCCCGCAATTGTGGCTCTAGCGCTTCCTTTATATCAGCAGTTTACACACGTACGAAAAAATCTATTACTTATAGTCGCAACATGTAGCTTAGGCATTGTTAACGCAACCGTTGTGGCATTTTTGCTAAGCATATTATTTAATTCGCCAGCGCAGCTAAGTGCATCTGTTGCCGCACTCAGTGTGACGACCCCAATATCTTTAATTGTTACCGACTCGTTAGGAGGGATTAGCTCACTTGCTGCGGCTTTAGTTATTTTTATTGGTTTACTAGGCGCTTTATTTGGTTTTATGCTTTTTAAACTCATTAATATTTTTAATCACGAATCTCAAGGCGTTGCCATGGGCACAGCTTGCCATGCAATTGGGACAGCTGCTGCTATTGCTGAGCATCCAAAAGTAGGCGCTTACTCATCAGTTGCAATGGCACTAAGTGCTTTATTAACAGCGATTATAGTGCCGCTGTTATATCCATTTTTAGTCAACATTTTGCTATAGTTGGAAAAATACAACATAGCCCTAACTTAGAGCGCTTTATGATCAGTTCTGAAATCGAACAGTTTGAAAAATATTACACCATGCTTACTGAGTATATGGTTACCTACAGTATGCAAATTGTTGGCGCTATTTTTATCGTCCTCATTGGTTTGTGGATAGCACAAAAGCTTGCCAAATTTGTAGCCGCGTTAATGACCCGTCATAACGTTGATATTACGCTCACAAACTTTGTCAGTAGCGTGGTAAAAGTACTGCTCATTGTAATGGTTATAATTATTGCACTTGGCAAAATAGGTATTAGCGTTACGCCATTTGTAGCAGCCATTGGTGCTGCATCTTTAGGTGCTGGTTTAGCGCTGCAAGGAATGCTTTCTAATTATGGTGCAGGCCTTGCCATTATAGCCACTCGACCTTTTGTTGTTGGTGATACTATTGAAGTTAAAAATGTAAGCGGCCAAGTTAAAACAATTGAGCTTGGCTACACTATTTTAATCAATGAAGAAAAAGTAGAAATCACCATTCCAAATAAGCACATAGTGGGTGAAATACTTCATAACTCATTTAGTTACTCATTGGTCAAAGGTGAAATAGACATAGCCTATAGTGCTTGCTCTGATAACGCGATTAGCCTCATTGAAGACGTACTTAAAGCACATGAATTAGTCGCACAAAATCCGTTATCACAAGTGGGTATTGAACGCTTCGCCGATAGCGGTGTTACAATAAGCTACCGATATTGGGTGCCTACTACTAAAATTATCGAAACCAAACTGGCTATTAACGGTGGTGTTTATAAAGCAATTAATAACGCTGATATTGAAATTCCATTCCCTCAACGCGTCATTACAATTAACAAAGCCGACCTAGAAAGCTAATTTATTTTTATAGTGAGCTTGCATATCTGCAAGCTCATTCTTTACTACCCCCCTCTGCTCAGAATAAACTCAAATAGTTGTGTTATAGATTTATTTGCCATATAAATAGTGTTAATAAATATCAATACGCACTTAATTTTAATAATAAAAAAACAATAATGAGTAATGATGATGCGCAACCCCTTCTACCTAGGCGATTGGCAAGTAACACCCTCAACTAACTCAATTCAACTCACTGGTAAAGCCAAACAGTTAGAGCCCAAAGCGATGGAGGTTTTATTGCATTTGTGTCAACAAAATGGCGACATTGTAAGCAGCGATGAATTGCTCAATAAATGCTGGAAAAATACTGATATTGGCGATAATCCATTACATAAAACTATCACTCAGCTAAGAAAAGCGCTCGGTGATAAAGCCAATGAACCACATTATATTGAAACTATCCGTAAACGTGGCTACCGCATTATTGCAAAATTATCTTTTCCGTTAGCAGATCCTATCCCAAGCACTAAAAGTACATGGCAGGGAGGATCCCCTTTCTTAGGCCTGCGTGCATATAACCCAAATGATACCCACGTTTTTTTTGGCCGTACCCAATCTATAGCTACCCTGCTGGAAAGGATATCTAGCCAGGTAAATTACGGTCGTGCTTTTTGCTTAATACTTGGCCCTAGTGGTACAGGTAAATCCTCGCTTGTTAATGCTGGAATTTTACCAAAACTGCTAGATGAGCGAGGCTATAATGGCATCGGTGTTATTTCCTACACCCAGATCGACTTTGCAGATGTGCATAAAAATAGACTTTTTCTAGACTTAGCTTCTGCATTACTTGATTGGGATATAAACGACCAGCCTGTGTTTGAAGGATTAAGCGCGCAAACACTTGCAGAGCAACTAGAATTGGCAATAGATGGCGTAATTAACGCCATACAAGCTGCACTTAGTAAAGCCTCTACAAAACTTAAAACACCCCAGTTATTTTTATTTATTGACCGCTTAGAAGTACTGCTTTCTTCTCCTATATTTAGTAGCGAAACACGCAGCCATTTTTTATCGGTTATTGAACGCTTAGCAATCTCTAAAGCTGTGATTGTATTTAGTGCGTGTCGTAACGACTTTTATCCTTTAGTGGTTGAACAACCAAGTTTAATGGCAGGCAAAGCTCATGGCGCGCACTACGATTTAACACCGCCAAACCGCCAAGAACTCCAACAAATTATTCGCCTGCCAGCGTTAACCGCTAATTTAACGTTCTCCAATGACCCACAAACCCAAACACCACTGGATGAAATATTGTGCGCCGATACCGCCAATAACCCCGATGCATTGCCCATGCTGCAATACACATTGCAAGAGCTGTACTTACAGCGCAGTGATAATAACGAGCTACTGCACAGTGTTTACACAAAACTCGGGGGTATTGAGGGCGCCATAGGCAAAAAAGCAGAAGATATATTTATTGACCTTAGTAATGAGCAACAGCAGCAACTAAAAAGCGTATTATCACAACTGATCACTTTAAACCCAGATGGTAAAACCATTACGAGCCGCGCTGCCCGCTGGCAAACATTAACCAACACAAGTCAAAAAGAGCTTGTGCAAGCCATGGTCGATAGCCGTTTATTTGTATCGCATTTACAAAACCAAGAAGCCTGTTTTAGTCTTGCTCACGAGGCATTATTGCGTCAATGGCCGCGCGCAAAACAATGGATTAATGACCATAAAGATGCCTTAGCAATAAAAAGTCGTTTACAACATCAAACACGAAATTGGGTAGATGAAGGCAAAAGTAGTGCTTACCTCCTAGCGCCAGGTAAACCACTACAAGAAGCGCAGCTATTACTTAACGACAAACTGTTTAAATTAGATGATAACGAGCATGCTCTTATCAAAAGCTCTGTAAACAAAATAAAAACAAAAATAAGAGCAAAACGAGTGACCGTTACTTTATTGTGCTTACTTACATTTACCGCGTTATTGATGAGCTTCATTAGTTTTAAAGCCCAACAGCATGCGCAAAACAAGCAGCTTGAGGCCGAAAGCTTACTAGGGTTTATGGTCGGCGACTTTGCCGATAAATTACGTAGCGTTGAACGTATGGACTTACTTGATGGTATTAGTAATAAAGCACTTGAGTATTTTACTAATCAAACTGACGATTCAAGTTCACTTTTTAGCTTTAGCGATAATAAAGCACAATTTAACAACCGTTTTCAGTACGCACAAACCCTCGAAGCAATGGGTGAAGTAGCTTATTCCCGAGGTAAAACTGATGAAGCCTTTACCGCCTTTGAAAACGCCCGCACCCGCCTTGAGGCATTATTAAAAATACAGCCTAATAACTTAGAACTACTAACGCTTGCAGGTGCCAATGCCTTTTGGCTTGGTCAATTAGCTTATGATCAAAATGATCATCAAGCTACTGAGCAAATGTTTAAAAAATACCACGCTTACAGTAAAAAAATGTATGCGCTGGCAGCCAATGATTTTAACTCCATTATGGAATTATCGTATTCATCTAATTCTTTAGGTTCTTTATACATAGAAAAATCCAACTACAGCGCTGCAAAAAAGAACTTTGCAGAGTCACTTTTACTTAAAAATAAAGCGCTTGAACTGAAACCCAATAACAAAGATTTACTTCGAGATAAATCCGATACGATTAGTTGGCTTGCAAAAACAGAAGAGAAGCTAAGTAACTTTAATGAAGCAGTTAATATATTGGAAGGTGCAGTTGACGTAATCACAAAATTGATTGCTGACTACCCTAGTGATGCAAGCCTTTTTTACACGTCAGCAAACCTATATATGCAACAAAGTTATTTACTGAGCTATTTGAGTGATAAACGGATGGCCCATAAAAAAGCCAGCTTGGCTAATCAAGTTATCAATGAAGCTTTAGTACAAGATCCAAAAAACAATAAATTTCAGCTTATGTATTATCGCTCTTTAGCACATTCACTAATGCTATCTACTGATGAAGCTACTGACTCAACAATTGAAAAAATAATTAATTTTTTAAAATCTCAAAATTTTAAAAATACCAGCACTATTAATACACAAATTACACTGATTCAATATTTTATAAATAGACAATCACCACTCAAAGCGCAGGAGTTATTAACTGAGCTTGAGAATAATGAAAACTACAAACATCAATTAGCCAGCCTAACTAAAACTGGTGATTACTTAGTATATACAAGAATAAACTTAATCAAAGCAAACTTAGCTACAACTAATAAACAGCGAGAGCAATTTTGCTTAAGTGCTATCAAAGCAATTTCTGAAGCTGCAAAAATAAGTCAGAGCGTAAAAATAACATACCCACTAGTACAAGCTTATACCTGTTTAAACAGAGAAGACGAGATATCAGAAATAAAAACAAGCCTAGTTAAATTAGGCATTACGAACTTCCAACTATAATTACTCATAAAGGAAATGATATGAATAACACCCTAGAAAATGTCGACTTTCAAGTAAATATTGAACTTAACAACGGTGAAGCTATTTTTAGCTATACAAAAAATGGCGAACCCGCTACTGGCGGTGGTGTTGTAAGAACTGAAACCGCTGGCAACTACAATTTAGACGATGCCACAATTCAAAATGGTTTCGTATTTACTGGCGCTACTATCACCGATATCGACACACAAAAACCATGCGCCCAAGACTTCAGCTATAAAGTAAGTGACAACGGCCACACAATTATCATTACCGACACAGATGAAAATAATGGCTCTGTATGCTTAATCTTTAACGTTGAGTGTAATGGCAATAAATATGAAAGCGCTGATCCTCAAGTTAAGAATGAAAAAGAACTCTAATTAGTAATGCTTATTTTTAAATTGCACAGGCATATTAATTGCGGTGTAATTTATTTAAAAACGCCCCTTAAATAAACTTAAATAACAACAACTTAAATCAGAAGGTTACCGAAAGGTTTAAAAACGATAAATTGAATAAACTGCTAGACATAAAGTTTCATTAACAATAAAAATGAGCAACACCATGTCTAACAATAATGAAAATAGCAAAGCAAACAACACCGACAGCGCTGTATCTGCATTAATCAGCAGCATTTCTAATACCGTTAACAATGAAAAAATAAGCGCAATTATTAATGTCACTAATGTCATGGCCGATGCTATTTTTATTGTTAATGCAGATGGGGTGTTTGAATCAGTAAATCCCGTAGCAGCACGTTTTTTCAATGTAACGTCTGATTCATTAATAGGTAAAAAATGGCAAGATTGTTTACAAGAACAGTATCGCGATGACTATAAATACATGTTTGAAAGTTGGAAAAACAACTATCAAACACCACTCAATCATGGTCCGAAAGAAGTTAAAATAAGAAAAAACAATGGTAACTGTTTAGATGTTGAGTTATCTATATCATGTTTACCCGAATCGGTAGTCGCAAGTACCCCACTTTTTATTTGTATAATGCATGATATTTCAAAGCACGTTAAAAAATACAAAGTACTGGAAAACGTAGCCAGACTTGATCATCTCACTGGTATTGCTAATCGCTGTACTTTAGAAAAAACCATCATTAAAAATTGGCAAGAGTGCATAGTTAACAAGCAGCCTCTTAGCTTTATACTTATTGATATTGATTACTTTAAATTATTTAACGATAACTTTGGCCATGTAAAAGGTGATAAGTGCCTTCAAAAAGTCGCTCGTACAATTGAAGAGTGCTTACCATCTAAAGACAGTTTAGTAGCACGCTATGGTGGTGAGGAGTTTGCTGTTGTGCTGCCTCGTTCGCACATTTCAAATGCACAAATGATTGCTAAGCGTATTCAAGAAAAAATACTCAACATTAATTTTAGAGATCTCGGTTTACCAGCGAATGTAAAAATAAGTGTAAGTCAGGGTTTAGCGTGTGAATACAATAATCAATACAGAACATCTGAGGCATTAATATGCGCGGCGGATACTGCCTTATACAGAGCGAAGTCGGAAGGTCGTAATAAATTATGTATAAGGTGATGTACTAACTATTTGGTATAGCATTTATCTACTAAAATAAAAAAACCGCAATTGCGGTTTTTTTATGACTTGAGAAAAGCTTAAATATCGATTAACAATCCTTCATCCTTTTTAATCTTTTCGATCACCATATAAGTATGATGAGTACCCACGCCGGGAATATCTACTAAGTCGCCAAGAACTTGTCTATATTCTTCCATATTAGAAACGCGAATTTTTAATAAGTAATCATAACCACCAGCAACCATGTCACATTCGACTACTTGTTCTATCCTTAATATGTGCTCTCTAAATACTTTAAATACAGCTGTATTTGAAGCAACAAGCGATACTTGAACATGCGCTACTAAGCTCTGATTAAGTTTAGCTTCGCTAAGCTTGGCATAATAGCCTTCAATATACCCTTCTTGCTCTAATCGTTTAACCCGATCTAGGCACGGGCTGGCACTCAAATTAACCTGTTTTGCGAGGTTAACATTAGAAATTCTGCCGTTCTTTTGAAGAACGTCTAGTATGGCTAAATCAATGCGATCTAGCATGCGTAATCTATTTGGAATTGTCATAACAGAATTTTATGCGGATAAGTTAAATTTATACCCTGTAAATTATCGTAAATCGCGAAATTTAACCAGCATATTCTGCTGAATTTTAATTAGAATGCACTCACAATATCACTGGTAATTTATTGGTAATTAATTTTACTTTAATTCTTAACATCCTGAGGGTTGCTTATGTTATTCAACGGCGATTTAACTACTACTTGTCCTATCAGACAAAGAATCCGTGACTTTTACCGCATAGATGAAAATGCAGTTATTGATCATATTTTACCGCTTGCAGAAGTAGGCGTAAAAGCACGAAGTCGTGCCTGGGAAAGAGCCCGCCAGATTGTTTTGAACATTCGTAAAGAGCAAGATGGGCAAGGCGGTGTTGATGCGCTTTTAAATGAATTTTCACTCTCTAGTGAAGAAGGCGTTGTATTAATGTGTTTGGCCGAAGCACTGCTTCGCGTACCAGATAAAGCAACTCAAGATGTACTTATTCGTGACAAATTAGCCAAAGGTGATTGGAGCTCTCATTTAGGAAGCAGCGATTCTTTATTTGTAAACGCATCTTCTTGGGGATTATTAGTTACTGGTAAAATGGTTAACTACACAGACAAAACTAAAGAACAACAGTTCGGCATGCTTAAAAAGACCATTGGTCGTTTAGGTGAGCCAGTTATTCGTAAGTCTGTAAACTTTGCTATGAAAATTATGGGCAAGCAATTCGTAATGGGTCGTACCATTGACGAAGCAATTGAACGTGCTGCCGAAACAGAGCAAAAAGGTTATGTGTATTCTTACGATATGCTAGGCGAAGGCGCGCGCACAATGAAAGATGCGAAGCGTTACTTTGACAGCTACATGAATGCTATACACTCAATTGGTAAAGCGGCCAATGGTCGTGGTCCAATTAAGAGCCCTGGTATTTCAGTTAAGCTTTCTGCTATTCATCCGCGCTATGAGTTCACTCATAAAGACCGTGTGATGGAAGAAATAGTCCCTAAGTTAAAAGAACTTGCTCTTGCCGCTAAAAAATACGATATCGGCTTTACCGTTGATGCAGAAGAAGCAGACCGTTTAGATATTTCATTAGATGTAATTGAAGCGGTATTCAGTGATGAAGATCTTGGTGATTGGCAAGGATTTGGCTTAGCAGTTCAAGCGTATCAAAAACGTGCTATTTTTGTAATTGAATGGCTTACTGACCTTGCAACCCGCGTTGGTCGCAAGATGATGGTACGTCTAGTTAAAGGCGCATACTGGGATACTGAAATCAAAACCACACAGCAAGATGGTTTAGATCACTACCCAGTATTTACCCGTAAAGCAACAACAGACGTTTCTTACAAAGCGTGTGCTATTAAAATGCTTGAAGCGCGCGATGTGCTTTATCCGCAATTTGCTACACATAACGCTTACACTGCCGCGACTATTTTAGAAGTAGCCAAAGGCGACAACACAGGTTTCGAATTTCAACGTTTGCACGGTATGGGTGAGTCATTATTCGACCAAATCGTTAACGAAGAAAAAATTCAATGCCGCGTGTATGCCCCAGTTGGTCAACATGAAGACCTCCTTGCGTACCTTGTTCGTCGTTTATTAGAAAATGGTGCTAACTCATCATTTGTAAACGCAATTGTTGATACAACAAAACCTGTTGAATCATTACTTCCAGACCCTGTAGAAACATTGCAAGGCTTGCGTAACAAGTACAATACGCAAATCAAAATGCCAATTGATTTATACGGTGAAGAACGTGCTAACTCTAAAGGCATGGATTTAACCGACATTAACGTTATTACCCCTTTCAAAGAGAATCTTGAAACATGGTTTAACGAGCACTTAATTGAGCAAAGCCAAGTACCTGAAGGCTCATTAGCTGTTAAAAACCCAGCAAATCACAAAGAAATCATCGGCCACGTTAAATTGCAAACTGGCGAAGAGATGAAAGTATTACTAGCTAACGCTGAAGCTGCACTTGAATCATGGTCACAAACACCAGTAAGAGAGCGAGCTAACTTACTGCGTCGAGTTGCTGACATATTAGAACGTCATCACGACGAACTTGTTGCCATCTGTATTAAAGAAGCAGGTAAAGTAGCTCAAGATGGTATTGATGAAGTACGTGAAGCGGTTGATTTTTGCCGTTACTACGCGGCGCGCGCTGAGGAGCTATCGCAAGATGAGCGTTTTGAAGCCCGTGGCGTTATTTTATGTATTAGCCCGTGGAACTTCCCGCTTGCAATATTCTTAGGCCAAGTTGCCGCTGCGATTGTTACAGGTAACACTGTAATTGCAAAGCCTGCTGAGCAAACAAGTTTAATCGCCCTTCGTGCTATTGAACTAATGCTGTCTGTTGGTTTACCTGAGCATGTTGTTCAACCGGTTATTGCTCGTGGTTCTGAAGTAGGCAAAACAATTGTTCCTGATGAACGCATTCAAGCGGTTATGTTTACAGGCTCTACTGAAACAGGCACATTAATTTCTCAAACACTTGCTGCACGTAACGATATTCAAGTACCGTTAATTGCAGAAACAGGTGGCCAAAACTGTATGATTGTTGACTCAACGGCGCTTCCTGAGCAAGTAGTTGACGATGTGATCAGTTCTGGTTTTCAAAGTGCTGGGCAACGTTGTTCTGCTCTTCGTGTTTTATTCATTCAAGATGACGTAGCAGATGGCATTATCGAAATGCTTAAAGGTGCGCTAGCTGAGTTACACATTGGCGATCCATCGTTACTATCAACTGATGTTGGTCCTGTAATTGATGAAAAAGCACTTAAAAACTTAAACGAGCACGTTGAGTACTTAAAAGGTAATTCTATACTTCATTACGAGTGTAAAATTCCGGATAACACGCAAAATGGCGCATACTTTTTTGCTCCTCGTTTATACGAAATCAAAGACTTATCAGTACTTAAGCGTGAAGTATTTGGCCCATGTGTTCATATTGTTCGCTTTAAATCGAGCGAACTTGATGATGTGATGGATCAAATTAACAACACAGGTTATGGCTTAACAATGGGTGTACATTCACGTATTGAAGAGCGCTGTGAGTACCTTGCTAAAATGTCACGTGCGGGTAATGTTTACATTAACCGAAACATGATTGGTGCTATTGTTGGTGTGCAACCATTTGGTGGCCGTGGTTTATCAGGTACTGGCCCTAAAGCCGGTGGCCCTAACTACCTTCAACGTTTAGTAAAAGAAAAGGCATCACCAGATAACGTGCAAATGACAAACCTGACGCCAGATGAGCTTGATTTACACCACTACAGCGGTGCAAATGAGCAAGTTAAAAAGCTAATGGCTAACTCAATGCGCGATGAAAAAATCTGGCGTGCAACACCACTAAACGACCGAGTTTCGGCTGTACGTCAGTTGCTTGCTAAAATCGCGACGGTAGAAATTATCGACGATTTAGCAGACGATTTAGCATTAACATTATCAGAAGCTCGTGCACAGCTTAACCGCCTTGAAAAGCACATGCGTAAATTTACTACCCTGCCAGGGCCAACGGGTGAGTCTAATACACTTCATCTAGAAGCGCGTGGTTGTGTAGTGTGTTATGCAGATAAGAGCACATCATTTAACTTCTGGGCATTGTCTATCATTACCGCTATTGCCGCAGGTAATACGGTAATTACTGTAGCGTCTGAGCTGTTTTACGATGAAGCTGTTGCCTTTAAAGATAAATTTATCTCTACAGGTGTTGCTGAAGGTGTTTTCCAAGTAGCTAAACCTAATCAGTTACAAGCTATCTTAGCTCACCCTCATTTAGCTGGTGCGGTAGTTGCCGCTCGCTCGTCTCGTTTAGGCTACTTCAGCCAACAGCTTGCACAGCGTAAAGGCGCAATTTTACCGGTAATTAGCTCTGAGTATTACGATACATTAATCAAGCGCTTAATTACTGAAAAAACAATTAGTATTGATACAACAGCATCAGGCGGTAATACCTCGCTAATGACGCTTGTTGAAGATGATGAATAATTAAGCTAATAGTTTTTCACTAAAAAATAAAAAAAGGCACTGTAAAGTGCCTTTTTTATTTGGTCGTTACGTATAAGTTTGTTAGTTTAAAAGTAGATTAACAACTGAAGCCGTGAAATTGAAAACCATTCCTATTACTAACTTAGTCCCAGGTATGTTTGTGCAAAGCGTTACCAAACAAACTGGCAGCATTAAAATTAAAAACCAAGGCTGGGTTAAAACTCAAGCTGGTATTAATAACCTGATAAAAGCAGGTATTTTAGAAGTAGAAATCGACCCAGATAAAACCCTCATTGATTCAGTCCCTGAAAAAGATCCTATCGCTACACCTACAACAAAAATAAAGCGTAATCCTTGGCAAAAAATAAACAGCGCTGAGCAAGAAATGGGAAAAGCAAAAAAGCTTTATGACGAAGCAAAAACACTGCAAATAAAAGCATTTAAAGATATAAAAGCTGGCCGTGATATAGATATAGGGCCGTTTAGAGAACTGGCAAGTGGCTTTATGGATTCTGTTTTTAGAAATCAAGATGCCCTAGCCTGCCTTACCCAAATGCGCCAAAAAGATGCCTACCTACTTGAGCACTCAATTAATGTATCAATATTAATGGGTATTTTTGCAAAACACTTAAATATAGAGAAAGACACTATTGTTGAGCTGACTACCGGCGCACTATTACACGACATTGGTAAAATAAAAATCCCTGATGAAGTGCTAAACAAACCTGGCCGCTTTACAGACGACGAATTTAAAATAATGAAAATGCATTCGCTTTTCAGTAAAGAGATATTAGAAGACTCTGGCTTAACAGGAATCGCGGTAGATATTGCAGGTATGCACCACGAAAGACTCGATGGTAAAGGCTACCCGTTTGGTAAAAAAGGTGACGAGATAAGTCAGTATGTGCGTATGGCGTCAATTGTAGATGTTTATGATGCACTTACCGCAGAACGTGTTTATAAAGCAGGCATGGAGCCAATAAAGGCGTTTAAAATATTAAAAGACGGGTGCCCTGATAGCTTTGATCCTGTGCTGCTTAATAAATTTATTCAATGTATTGGCATCCATCCGGTAGGAACGCTTGTAAGGTTATCGAGTCAAAGAGTGGGTTTGGTCACCGAGAGTAATCCGGGGGCACCACTAAAACCTGTCGTTAAAACATTTTACAGCGCTAAGCATAGCCGCTACACCGAAGTAAAAGATATTGATTTATCTAATAAAAAAACTGTAGACACTCTTGAGTCAGCGATTAAACCTAAAGAATATAACATTGATTTAGAACGCTTTTATAAAAATTCAATATTATCCTAAGCACTATTGAGAGCTCAATATTCTACCGAGCTCTCAACATGATAACTAAGCGCTTACTGCGGCCAGTCTTGCAAAGCTTTTAAGCTAAACTCATAACCATCAAAATCTAGCACACTTTGCTCAGGTGTAATTTCTGTGACTGTTAGAGCTCCTATGCTTTCTCCTTCGTGTAATTCTCGGCCATTTAGCTTGATCCAACGTTTATCAGCACTCGATGAATATATATGCGCTTGATATTTAATACTAGGTAACATTGATTGCAAACCATCAGGTAATAACTCAACAGGCTCAACACGTGATGACGTTTTTGACGCTTGAGTAACTTCATAATCTTGGTTTTTTTCGACATCTTGTATAGCTTGCGCAAATGCATTTTTAAGAGTTGTAGGCACAGCATCAAGCTCAGGGTCACTCGTCTGTTGAGATTGGGTGCTGCCATTAATTGGCTTACCCAATACTTTATATTTACTCATATCAAGTTGAGCCGATGCGGTATTTTGATTTTGCCCAAATACCGCAGTGTTTTGTGCATTATTTGGATTGTAATTACTTTGTGGGTTAAACGCTGGCTGATTATAATTTTGAACAGGCATTACTTGTTGCATGTTTTGCTGATTATAACCTGCTGCGCTCGTGACCTGGCTCGACGGCATAGGAATATACTGACCATTTGGGGTTAATAACATTTGCTGTACACCATTGGGGGTTTGCACATGCACAAGTTGCCCTTCAATCGTTGCAGTATTTGTTGGAGCTACTTTAGCAGGCTCCAACTTAGCTACTTGCTGTTTTTCAGCTTCAGCTTCAGCATCTTCCTCTTTAACGTCTTTGTTAGGCGATGATTTTTCGCTTTCCACCACCTTAATTACAGCGGGTTCCGCTGCGTTTAATAAAGTCGTACTTTGAAACCACTTTCCGGCGGTAAAGCCACCCGCTACCGCAATAAAAGCAGCTAAGCTTGTACCAAATACTAATGCTAATCGTCTATAACGCTTAAGTGCTTGCTGTTGCTTTAACTGCTCAGATTGTAAGTCGTACTGTTCAGCACTCATATCTGATTGCTGCGACTGCTTTAGCGCATCTAATAAATAAGACATAACTTACCTAACTATAAAATAAATGAAAGCCCAATGCCTACGGCAAATAAAGCAGCGAATGCAAGGCTATAGGGTACAAATGACGTTGCTTTGTTAGCTTCGTTAACCGGTGCGACAAAATCCATGGGTAATGACTCATGGGCTGATTTTTTTATTATATCGCTATCAACTATCAACTGCTGCTTTGCAAAAGTCCCAACTAAAGCACGCTCACAGACCAAGTTCATTAATCGTGGCACACCGCCAGTTAATTGATGAACAGCTTGCATGGCATCCATCGAAAAGATTCCTTTATCACACCCTGCAATATGTAACCGATGCTTTATGTAAGCGACTGTTTGGCCTTGCGTAAGTGGTAATAAATGGTAACGAGCCGTTATCCTCTGGGCAAGTTGCCTTAATTCGTTGCGCTTCAAAAGTTCTTGCAGCTCTGGTTGACCAACCAATACTATTTGTAATAATTTTTTATGATCGGTTTCTATATTTGTCAGCAAACGTAATTGCTCAAGCACGTTAGGGGCAAGTAATTGTGCTTCGTCAATAATAAGTATAGTGTGCCCGCCCGATTTATTATTAGTCTCTAAATGCTTTTTTATAATATCGGTAAGACTTTTAAGCGTCGCATTATGAACATCGTAACTAATGTTGAGCTCATCACAAATACTGGCTAATAACTCCAGCTCTGAAAGCGCTGGATTATGGATCATCGCTACTTGAGTGTTTTCAGGAAGCTGCTCTAACATACTGCGGGTAATTGTAGTTTTACCTGTACCTACTTCACCTGTTAATAATACAAAACCACCGTCTTCACCTAATCCATAGGTAAGGTGTGCTAAGGCTTCTTTATGTCGTTCACTTAAAAATAAGTAATGAGGGTTGGGCGAGATCGAAAAAGGTTTTTCGTTCAGGCCAAAATAGCTTAAATACACCGTGATGTTCCTTCGTAATTAAATCACGGCCTATAATGGCAAAAAAATGCGCTGAGTGACAACGTTGTAAGCGCTTTATTATTGAAATAACGTAAATTTATGTAAAACAAAAAAAGTGCAGCTGTTTTAAGGCTGCACTTTTGTCTGTCTAATCTTAGTATGCATTTTACTCTTCGTAGCGCACTAACCGTAAATACACATTACTGGTTTTAGCATGTAAGCTATTCAACCCACTATCAAATTGATAAACCCACGCTGAGCTCATTGTGCTTACACCCGATGTATTTGACCAATAGTTTTGAAGCTTAGTGCCCAAAAATACGTCTTCATTAATACTCGGCTCTGTGCAACTGTGCTCTAAAATACTCGCCAATTCTTTAATGTTAGGCATTTGCCAATCATCGTAATCTGCGGTTGTATCATTTTTAGCACCACGAAGTGCTTCTTGCCAAGTAAGAGAAGGTGTTGAGCCTTCACAAAGTTGTGTCTCTGTATTGTAAGTTTGCCCATAACTACAGCGTTGCCACATAAGGCCTGTTTCACTATCAGACACTGTGCCATCTGCATTTATGGTAAATCTATCTGTCGGTGTTGTGGTATCTGCACCGTCGTAACACGTTTGCGCCGCTGCAATATTAAAGCTCAAACTTATAGTTGCTAGTGCATAGAGTAATTTAAATTTCATTATTTTCTCCTAACGACTTCTAACTAAACGTACATAAGCAGTATTTTCTTTTGGATAAGCAAGGTCGTTACCATCACTCATATCAATGATATACGCTTGAGATAAACTGGTACCATCAGCTGCTGTTTGTGAGGTCCAGTAACGTAAATGGCTTAATGCACTTTCACTTGGCATATTAGGAAAAAATGCCTCATCAATTAATATGCTTTGCCCTTGTTTACCGTAATCAATTAAGCCCAAAAGCTCTGTATATGTAGGTAATCGCCAGTTAGTACCACCACAAAAATCTAAATCATTAACTTCGTTTATATAACTTTGTACTCCACAACTTGTTTTGTCCGGACACGTTGAATTGGCTGTACTGGTATCGGTAAAAGTCGTATTCCCTACATCCCAAAAGTAATGATTTTGACCATCACGTAGCGAAGTATTTGGTACCGTGCCAGATGCCACACTTTTCACCTCCCATACAAGCCCAGTAACATTATCGCGTATACAGGTAAAGTCACTACTATCATCACCAACTTCATCAGCAAACTGATTAAGTTTAGTGTAATCAAACGCTAAATTACCTTTGCCAACTTTATCTAAGCGGTTTGCATAGCTATCGCGTCCAAGCTCTGCATCTTGCGCTGGAAAGTCATCACTCTCACAATTAATACGTTGAGTATTGTTATAACACTCACCAACACCACTATCGTTGATGAATCCAAGTGCTTTGGGTGATACATCAACAAATAAGGAGTCTGTATCTGTGCGTCCTTTTGAGTCGGTTACCGTGACTTCAAAGCTCAATGTAGACTCAGTATCAACATCTGAGGCAAAAAATGTCGTTGTACATTGGTCGCTATTGCTTAATGTTTCGCTATTACCGGTAAGTTGTTGCCATTCACACTTATAGGTATCGGTAACTGTTTCGCTATTTGTAGCATCAAGCGTTACTTGCTCAAACTCTTCGACATTTTGATCAGCGCCTGCATTTGCATCCACTAACTCATTTGTTTTGTTGAGTGTCATTGAATATTGAGTGCTCGCCTCGCCACCTTCATCATCAGTGACAGTTAGCTGCCAAGATAAATTCACGTTACTTTCAAGTAATGGATGAGAAAAACTAAGAGTTGATTCATTAAAACTCTCAATATCTAAATCAGGACCCGATAGCAATTGCCACAAATAACTATCAATTTGGCCATTATCATCAGGATCGCTCGACTCTAGGGCACTCAAAGTCACTGTATCTTTGTATACAGAGGGAAGTGTTTCAGGAGATGTTTGTGTAACAACAGCAAGAGGTAGTTGGTTATTAGAGCTCACTGAAATAGAAATGTCGTCACTAACAGCGCTACTACCTGTACTTTGATAGCTCACTCTTAATATTATTTCACTATCAGTTTTTACGTCAGGTGCAGTAAGTGTTTGCTCAGCGCCTTCAAGGGGGAAACCTTCTATGCTTGGGCCACTAACTTGTTGCCATGAAAACGTACCATCAGCGGGGGAACCTTGTGCTGTGATGGTAAATTCAGATTTTTCGATAATTTGTAAATCGGCTCCAGCATTAACAGACGTTTCAACAACTGTATTATCGCTATCACCGCCACCGCCTCCACACGCACTCAGTAAACTACAAGAAATGAGGGGGATTAAAGCAAACGCTTTCATACGCAGCACCTTATTATGTCAAATAATTACTATAGTGTAATCACTAGCAATAAAGATGCCATTAAAGTACTACATATATGTGTCTTGATGAATACGTACAAACAACTTCGTACCGATTTTACTGTAATCTATTTTGTATTCACGCCCGTCTAGAGCTTGAATAAACAGCAACTGCTTTTCTTCGCCAAATACATCAGCGCTACTTACATAAACCATTTCTAAATAACGCTCTTTTGCATCACGGCGGTTTTTAGGTAATTCTTCTTTAAATGGCTCCAGACCATGTTGCGTTACTTTAATTCGAGGATGAATTTCAGAGTTTACAATCACTAAATCATGCTTTTTATCTTTATGTATTATGGTGTTTCGACCACTTTTTAAAAAGGCTCTCTCTTGACTCATTTTTCTTTCCTACAGTCGTAGCTTAATTACTAAGCTGCGACGCTATAAACTGACTAGGCTCGCGCTTCCACTTATTTAAGTTAGCACTAAATGCCCAAATATCTCTATCTAACACGCTGGCAGGCAATAATAAATCGTAACCTGTTAGCTGCTGAAGGTGCTTAGTTCTATTAGCAAACATGGCTATAAGCCCAGTATAGCTTATCCCTTTATGGGATGTGTAATGTGTATCTTCTATTAACCATTCTGATGGGCAATTGCCATTTTTGCAATGTTTTTGAACGACTTGCATAAATAAATTACGCTGCTCTATTAATAATTTCCCTGCAATTCTAGGCGCTATGCTTGATAAAAAGTCGTCTATATCATTTACCTTAACGCCAACCGCATTTAATTCTAAATAGTCAAAGCCATCTTCTACTTTGGGTATTCCACTGTGATGAAAGTTACTATGAGGCATACACCAAGCTCCGTACTTGTGGCAATAAACGAGCTCAGATTCGCTTAATATAAGGCTATGGTATGGTTCTTGAGATTTTAAAAATCCAATAAAAATAGCCACAAGGCACAAGCTCACTAAAAATATTTCAAGTATGCTAATCTCACCCGGCCTCAGTAAATTAAATAACATAATAAAGACTAAGCCTATAGCACCTACAACAATCGCCTCAATTGCGTTTCGCGCGCCCTGTGCCCGAAACTTAATGACATTGTCAGATTTATCCATATTGGTAAAACACCATATAAAAAACAAACATAATAATGCCCCAAATTATGACCTTTCTTGTTGTTATACATAAGTTACAGCTAGTTTTAAATTTCATACATTACCGCTTTTTCCTCAACAAAATAGGAACAATGAATAAATCTTATTTACTTTTACGCTTAACGCACAAATTTATGAGATACATAACCGTCTTTTCACGGTCTTATTTCGTACAATACTTACAATTCATTTTCAGGTATGAAATCAATGTACTCAAGACAATCAGGTAAAGCACTTTTTCCATTTATTATTACGTTACTTCTAATATTTAGCGTTTATTTATATTTACCCGCTAGCCACGGCGAACAAGCCGATTCATCACAAATGTCTACCCAAGTAACGGCTCATACTGTTACCTCTGAGGAAAACGCAGTGATGATAGAGGCCATCGGTAGTGCACGTGCAAACCAAGCTATTTATATAAAAAGTGCGCAAAACGATTATGTCACAGATATATATTTTAAAGATGGCGACTTAGTCAGTAAAGGACAAAAATTAGTACAGTTACAAAGCCAACAAGAGCAACTTGCAGTTAAAGAACTCGGTATTAACTTACGTGAGGAAAAACGCCAGTTAGATCGCCTTACCGAACTTTCACGCTCGCAATCAACGGCAAAGTCATTACTTGAAGAACAATTATCTCGTGTTGATGCCACTGAAGCTCAACTAGAAAGCGCTAAAACAAAGTTAAATGAAATGACTATTACCGCGCCATTTTCAGGCCTGTTAGGTAAGCGTGAAATATCAGTTGGCGCCTACGTAAGCAACACAACAATAATCACCACACTTGATGATATTAGTATTATTAAAGTTGACTTCAAAGTACCTGAAAAATATTTAGCACAATTAAACATAGGTATGAAAGTACTTACCCAAAACGATGCCTACCCAGGGCAGACATTTAACGGCAAGGTAACGCATATTAGCTCGCGTATTGATTCGGTAACACGCAGTGTTGAAGTAACTGCAAGTTTTGCTAATAAATCAGGATTACTTCGCCCTGGTATGTTACTAAATACAGCACTTGAGCTAAGCAGTAACCAAGCTTTAATGGTGCCAGAAAAAGCGGTTATCCCTTTACAAGACAAACACTTTGTTTTTCAAATTCAAGACGGAGTAGCCAATAAGGTTGAAGTGCATGTTGCTGGCAGAAATAATGGCTGGGTTGCTATCGATGAAGGTTTAAATGATGGCGAGCAAATTGTTACTGAAGGGCTAATAAAAATTCGCTCTGGTAGTAAAGTAAGCGTAAAGGGGTAATACGTGAAAATTACTGATACTAGCGTTAAACGCCCCGTTTTTGCCATAGTAATTAATTTACTGCTTCTTACTTTTGGTCTGGTTGCATTTACTATGCTGCCACTTCGTGAGTACCCTGATATTGAAACACCAATAGTAAATATCAGCACTGAATACACAGGTGCTTCTGCCGAAATTATAGAAACAAAAATAACGCAAATAATAGAAAATCGAATTTCCGGTATTGAAGGCATTAAAAGTATAAACTCATCTAGTCGTAATGGGCGTTCAAACATTACCATTGAGTTTGATATTAACCGCGATATAGATGCCGCATCTAACGATGTACGCGAACGTGTAGCACGTGCACTTGATAGTTTACCCGATCAGGTACGCCCACCAGAAGTCTCTAAGTCAAATAGTGATGAAAGCCCAATCGCATGGTTTGTATTAAACAGCGAAACAATGGACTCGTTACAGCTCTCTGATTACGCACAGCGCTTTATCGTTGACCGTTTAGCCGTTGTAGATGGTGTATCTAACGTGCGTATTGGTGGTGAGCGCCAATACGCCATGAAAATTTGGCTAAACCGCCAAGCAATGGCTGCTCGTGGCATTACCTCGAGCGATATTGAAAATACACTGCGTACAGAAAACGTTGAATTACCTGCCGGCGAAATAGAATCAATAGATCGCGACTTTACCGTGCGTACCGCACGTAGTTATAAAGATCAGCGCGATTTTAAAAACCTTGTTATTAAACGTGGTGAAGAAGGTTATTTAGTGCGTTTAGGTGAAGTTGCCGACGTAAAATTAGAAGCTGCCGATGACGAAAGCTTATTTCGTGGTAACGGGCGCAACATGATTGGCCTAGGAATTGTAAAACAAGCTAAAGCAAACACGCTTACCGTAGTAGATAACGCACGCAGTGAACTTGAAAAAATCAAACGTAACCTACCTGAAGGCACCACAATTCAAGACAGCTACGATTCGTCTGTATTTATTAAAGAATCAATTAGTGAAGTTTACAGCACACTTGCCATCTCTATGGGTTTAGTCGTACTCGTTATATTTTTGTTTTTAGGCAATATACGAGCAACGCTTATTCCTGCGGTTACCGTACCGGTCGCACTTGTTGGTAGCTTTATGTTTTTATTAGCAATTGGCTACTCAATCAACTTACTAACTTTACTTGCCTTAGTACTGGCTATTGGTTTAGTAGTAGATGATGCCATTGTAATGCTTGAAAACATTCACCGTCGTATTGAACTGGGTGAGCCGCCATTACTAGCTGCATATAGAGGTGCGCGTGAAGTTGGTTTTGCCATTGTCGCAACCACGCTTGTACTAATATCGGTGTTTGTGCCATTGGTGTTTATGGATGGCCGTATAGGGGCATTATTTACTGAGTTTGCAATGGCGGTAAGTGCTGCCGTATTTTTCTCAAGTGTTACAGCGCTGACTCTCGCACCAGCCTTGTGTTCTAAAGTACTTAAAGTATCAGACAAACCAAATAAATTTAGCCAATGGATGGACCGCCAGTTTACTAAAATTGAAGTAAGTTACCGTAATTCACTCTCCACCAACATAACCCGTAAATGGGGTTTAATGGTGAGCCTATTATTAGCGGGCTTTGTTAGTTACTCGTTGTTTTTACAAGTCCCCTCTGAGCTAACGCCAAAAGAAGACCGTGGCACGTTCTTTATTATGATGAGCGGCCCTGAGGGCGCAAGTTATGAAAATAATGCCGCTAATATGGCTAAAATTGAAGAACGCTTAATGCCTTACTCGCAAGCAGGTGAGCTAAGTCGCGTACTTGTTCGAGTACCTGGCTGGGGTGGCAGCGGCGGTGTTGCTATTGTTGGTATGGCCGATTGGGATAAACGCAAACGCTCAACATGGGAAGTAATGGACGAAATAAGCGGTAAAATGCAAGAAGTTACCGATGTTCGTGCATTTGCCATTATGCGCCGTGGTATTGGCGGTGGTGGTTCATCTCGCCCTATTGAGTTTGTATTGCAAGGTAATGATTATGCACAACTTGCCGATTGGCGTGACCGTATAATTAAGCGTGCTGAACAAAACCCAGGTTTAGTAAGAATCGATCATGATTATAAAGAAACCTTCCCGCAGTTTTTAGTCAGCATAGATAAAAACAAGGCCGCTGATTTAGGCGTTTCTGTATCTGATGTAGGCCGTACACTTGAAACAATGCTTGGCCAGCGCCGTGTTACAACCTTTATTGACCGTGGTGAAGAATACGATGTAATTTTAAAAGGGACTAAAGAAGACTTTACTAACCCTACTGACATTTCAAATATATATCTTAAATCACGAAGCGGTGAACTAGTCCCACTTGATAGCCTTATCAGCTTAAAAGAAGAAGCAACCGCATCGCGCTTAAACCGATACAACCGTATGCGCGCAATTACATTAAGCGCCAACTTAGCCGACGGTTATACGCTTGAGCAAGCGCTTAACTTTTTAAACGAAGTAGCCGCGCAAGAAAACGATATAGATGGCGCCGTAGATTACAAAGGCGAGTCGCAGCTTTATTACGAAGGCGCATCAGCGATGACCTACGTATTTATACTTGCACTCACTGTTACCTTTTTAGTACTGGCAGCACAGTTTGAAAGCTTTATGCATCCGTTCGTCATCATGCTTACCGTACCACTTGGTTTAATGGGCGCTATGTTCGGACTTTGGGCTACAGGACTTACCTTAAATATTTACAGCCAAATAGGTATTGTCATGCTCATAGGGCTAAGTGCTAAAAACGGTATTTTGATTGTAGAATTTACTAACCAACTACGCGATAAAGGCGTTGAATTTAGTGAAGCTATTTTGCAAGCAGCAACTCAGCGTTTGCGCCCTATTATTATGACCTCGCTGACTACGGTTATGAGTTCAGTACCTTTAGTACTTGCTTCAGGTCCGGGCGCTGAAAGCCGTATGGTGATAGGTGTAGTCGTGTTTACTGGGGTTATTGTATCGACCCTACTAACTCTTTTTGTTGTACCTGCTGCATATTATGCACTTGCACGTAACACTCAATCACCTGAATTTTTACAGCAAAAATTAGACAAACAAGCCGCTGAAAAACCTTTCGAAGAGATCTAGCCTCTTAATTGCGCCGTAACCTTGTTGTTGCGGCGCATACAATTTATGCTCGCCTTTAAACCCCATATACATTTTAGGAATACTTATGAGCTCAACAACGCAAGTAGCAACATTTGGTGGCGGCTGTTTTTGGTGTATAGATGCTGCATTTAGACGTGTAAATGGCGTACTAACCGTAAGCTCTGGCTACACCGGCGGTGAAACAAATAACCCAACATATGATTCTGTATGCTCAGGCACAACCGGTCACGCTGAGGTTGTTAAAATTGAATTTGACGCGACTGTAGTTAGCTTTGAAACACTCTTAGCAATGTTTTTCACACTGCATGATGCAACACAATTGAATCGCCAAGGTAACGATATAGGCACACAATATAGAAGTGTGGTTTACTATCACGATGAAGCTCAACTTAAGCAAACCAACGAAATGATAGCTCAACTGCAAAGCCATGTCGCTGAGCCAATTGTGACAGAAGTCAGCCCTGCCACTACGTATTATCCAGCAGAGCATTATCATCAAGATTACTATAACGAAAACCCACAGCAGGGTTACTGTAGTATTTTAATAGCACCTAAGTTACACAAGTTTGAAACCGTATTTAAAGAGTTCTTAGCTGACTAGCTAATTTTAGTAGTTAAACTTAGCTACACATTAAAAAGCCCGACATATGTCGGGCTTTCTAATATTAATAAATACAGTTAAAACTGGTAGCTTGCGCCTGCAAAAAAGCGACGCTCTGGCGTGTTGTAGTAATACACTTCACCCGTTGTAAAATCAGCGTTTGAATCAACAGCGTTATATTCTTTATCAAATAAGTTTTCTACACGAAGCGAAACTTCAATATGTTCATTTACTTGATAATTACCCGCTAGGTTCCAGAGTGTATAAGAGCCTAAGCGCGTCACAGCACCTTGTCGGTCGCTACGGTATTGCATGTCTAAGCTTGCATCAAAAGCACCAAACTGTTTTGCAAGTTCCCAGTTAAAAGTACGTTTAGCAACATTACGCAACTCTGCGCCCGTTTCTTCGTCTTCAGCGCTTAAGTAAGCAAAGTTAAGGTTGCTATCAAAACCAAAAAACTGCTGGGATAAGCTAAATTCAACCCCTTCGTAGCGTGCTTCATCAATATTAGCCAATGCAAAGTTTGCATCGTAATCAATCTTATCTTCTATATCGTTTCTAAATACTGCAATATCAACTTGCGCGATATCAAAATCTACACTCAAACCTAACTCACGGTTTACTGATTTTTCAGGTTGTAAATCAGGGTTACCATAAACTGGATAATATAAATCGTTAAATGTAGGAGCTTTAAAGCCAGTACTTTGGCTTATACGAAATGTTGCATCTTCAGATAAATGATAACCCGCAGCGGCGGTATACGTTGTTTCATCGCCAAATTGCTCGTCGTCATCTTGGCGAACAGTTAAATTAGCCAATACTTTATCTGCATCGTAGTAAGCACCTACAAACACGGCAAGTACATCTCGGCTGTCTTCAACAAATAGTTGCGAACTATGCGACACATCATCGTTGTACCAATTAATACCACCACTAATGTTAAGTTCATTAGATAACAGGTACTGGCCGTTATAATCAATTTGTGTACGTTTAGTTATAAAGGTACTTGTTGTTGGCCCAACTGAAAAATCAACATAAGTGTTATCTGAATCATCTGTTGAAAGCGCTAAATCAACACTATGTGTTTGGTTAGTGTAGTTTTTACTCCAACCTGCAGAAAGTTGATAGTTTTTAAAATCATCTCGTTCAATCGTACTGTCTGCTGGGCTAAAGCGACTGTCGTAATCTGCATAGCCTTCACTGTATTGGCCTAATAACTTAAAGTCGCCGTAATGTGCATCGGTGTAGTTTACTTTAAAACCAAGGTTTTTATTTTCATAACCATCTTCATCAGGTGCTACGCCTTGCAGTACATCAAAGTTATCTGTTTTTTCAAAGCCTGCGTTAAATGCTGTTGTTATATCATCTGATTTTACAGAGCCTGCAACTTGATAATTTTGATAAGAGTCAGAACCAAATGTAGCGCTTAGGGATAAGTTATCTGACTCACGCGTAATAATATTAATAACACCAGCGAGTGCATCAGAGCCATAAACAGCCGCGCGAGAGCCTTTAATAATTTCTATGCGTTCAATGCTATTTAGAGGAACATTATTTAATGCTTTTTGACCTAGTGTTGCTGAGCCTGTACGTACACCGTCAATTAAAATCAACGTATCGCCAGAGCCCGTACCACGAAGTGACACGCCTGTATTTTGACCAAAACCACCGTTTGGATTAACTTGAAAACCCACTCGCGTGCTTAAAAGTGTAGGTAAATCGCGTACGTTACTAGCTTCTATTTCAGCACGTTCAATAACATTTACACTCGCTAAAACGTCGTTAATTGATTGCTCAAACTTATTAGCTGTAACGGTTATTTTTTCAATTGATTGCTCTGCACCAGACACAGAAAATGAAAGCGCAGCAGAAATTGCAACGCCTAGAGTTGTTTTGTTTAACATGAGATCCCCTACCTTTGCCCACCGCAAAGATTTAAGTAAGTAAGATTGCATCAAGGCCGGTCTCCGGACTCAGTAAGCACATAAAAACATGCAATACTCTACCGTTGCGGGGGCAGTGTTGGGCTTGTAGTCATCATGAAAACGCACCAACTTCCCGATTATCCTGCTAAAAAAATCATTACATGAAGTGGCTAGCAAGCACCTTGAAAATATGCCGTCATTGTGAGCATTTTGTTTACAAATGTCAATGGACGTCTATATAGCTAAAAGCTATTTCAGTTCAGTGCTGTATTATTATAGCTTGAAGGAATACCGTACTTATCAAGTAGCTTCTGAAGTTGCATTTGTGTAGTAGGTAAATTTAATATTTCATCCATTTTGTGACTAGATATTTTATTTGATTGTGAGTTAATCAAAAAATGTGTTTCATACACTGCATCTGGTACGTCACTCTTAAATAGTAAATCCATATTTAAGATATTCTGCTTTTTAAAATACTGATAAGCAATACTGTTTAAAACCCCGACTTCAGCGCGCCTTAATAGCAGCATTTTAACTACATTGAATTCATCGATTGTAAGGCTTACCTGGTGCTCTTCTCTCAAGTATTCGGCATTTGTATTAAATCCTGCAAATTGATACGAGTACCCTAAAACCCCAACTTTGGTTAATTTGTCCAGATTGTCAAAATAAGTTTGCTCTGATGCATTCTCTTTGAGTGTATAAAGCTCGTTTTTGGTGATGGTATAAAATTCAGTTTTTTCAATATTTTTCTGCGTTTTTTTTGGCAACCATTGCATTGCCATTAAAAATAAAACGTCGAAGTTATTTTTTTCAACAGACAAAGTAAGCCTTTTTACAGGTAAAGAAATAAGTATAAAGTTAAATTCCTCCTGTGCGTCGTTTAAAATATTAATAAACTCAGGAGCAAAGCCCTGCTTTTTTTGCGCGTTAATAACAATCGGAAAGTAGCCATCTTCGACCAATACATCAATATCAACTGGCTTTGATAAGCTTGGCTTGGCAAATATAAGCAAAACAAATAACAGAAATAATTGATGGGGTCTCATTTTAATACCTTCTAGAGTGAAGTTTTTATTATATTCAATTAAATATAATAGCTTAAATATCAAAAAGTGGATTAATACATGCAGAACTACGAGAGGATAAGGTGGGAAAGTTGTAAAAAATTAAGTAGCTTTAATCTGTCTGCAAATATAGACAAATTAAAGCACTTTTATTAAAAACAGTTTATAAATTAGTCGCGAAAGTTTTTAAACTGAAAAGGCTGACCTAAATCGGCACTGCGTACTACCTGCATTGCTTCTTGAAGATCGTCACGCTTTTTACCTGTCACACGCACTTCTTCGCCTTGAATAGCGGCTTGTACTTTAACTTTTGAATCTTTAATGGCTTTAACCACTTTTTTGGCCATGTCTTTTTCGATACCTTGCTTTAACCCAACGTTACGAAATACATTTTTTCCTGCACGGCTAATATCTTGAAGTTCTAAACTAGCTACATCCATACCGCGCTTTGAAATTTTTCCCGCTAAAATATCGAACAACTGCATAACTTGAGAGTCAGCTTCTGCTTTAAGCTTAATTGTTTTATCGTTTAGCTCAATAGAAGCATCAACGCCTCTAAAATCAAAGCGAGTCTCTAGTTCACGGTTTGCGTTATCAACCGCATTTTTAGCTTCGTTCATTTCTACTTCAGATACAATATCAAATGAAGGCATTAGTATACTCCTAACTATTTAATCTTAATTTTATGTGGCAATTATAACGCTAAAATTATAAATCTTTACATTTTTCTGCATCTTGTTCAGGTGCGATACTAAATTAGTTTGATATACTTGCGCCTCTTTTTTAAGCGATTTTAGGATTTGTCGTGACAAGGCGTGTTTATCAAGCAGTTTTTTTAATCAGCATAGTGGCTTTCACCTTTTTATTTGCTAAAGAAATAAAAGGTGGCGTTGTAAATTTATTCCCTCATGTTGATAAAGTCGCCCATTTTGGGATTTTTTTTATATTAGCCATAATAATGGATAAGGCTTTTAAGCTTCCTTTATATGCTCAAATACTCTTATTAGCAGGCTATGGCGCCTCGATAGAAATAATGCAAGACGCACTTCCTTATAGGCAAGCATCACTTGGTGATTTTTTTGCTGATTTTGCAGGTGCTGCAAGCTACTTTTTACTTAGAGTAATTTTTACACCTCGAAAAAAGAACCCACATGGCTAATATTTTAATCGTTGGCGATGGCGCTATTGGCTTATTGCTGAGCCACTTTTTGAGCGCATCGCATAATGTCAGTGTTTTAACTCGTAAAAACCCAACAAACACCCGCTTTTACAGCAGAGCTAAGGGTGCATCAAAAAAAATTAACGCAAAATTTATTTCATTAAATCAGTTAGATAAAGCAACTGAATTTGATGTGATTTTATTTACCGTTAAAGCTTTTCAAGTGCTTGATGCGTTTTCTCAAATAAAGCCATTTTTACCGACACATTGCTCTGTTGTACTTTCGCATAATGGAATGGGCAACGTTGATGAGATAAATAACCAGCTAAACACCCATCAAGCACTCTACTTTTTAACGACAAGCATAGCGGGCTTTAAATCAAACCAATATATTGTGCAACACACAGGTGAAGGACAAAGCGTTATTGGTGGCTGTAATGAGCTTGCACTTCAAAATAGCGCGCCAATAGCTGATATTTTTAAAGTAATACCCAACCTAAAGTTTACTAATAACATTCAGCAGCTTCGTTTTGAAAAGCTACTCGTCAATATTGCCATTAATCCATTAAGCGCTTTAAGTAATGTAAAAAATGGCGAATTACGTGCACCTAAGTACAATACAATAATTTTTAATGCACTCACTGAAGCATGCAATATTGCAAAGGCTCAAGGGCTTAATATCCCATTAATTAAAGCTCTCAATACCGCTTATAAAATAATGGAGTTAACCGCAAATAATTACTCATCAATGCAGCAAGATATAGCTCACAATAGAGAAACTGAAATATCAGCTATATGTGGCTATATTAGCCAACAAGGTAAACTTTACAGTATTCCAACGCCTTACAACGATGAGTTGTTAGTCAAAATTCAGGCAAAAAAAAGCGTGGTATAAACCACGCTTATATAAGCTTTTAACTTTACGGGCGATAAACTTTTACAGTTTCGAAGCCCTGTTCGTGCAGCATAAGTGCCTGTAGTTGGCTCATTACGCCTCTATCACAATATAAATAGTAGTCAGTGTCTTTTGGTAAATCACCAAACTTAGTAGCTAAACGGAAGAACGGCAAATGCACCACTTCAACACCATCGATTACAAGCGGTGCAGCTTCTTCTTCTTCTGGTGAGCGAATATCAATTACTACAGAGCCTGCAGGTAAATCAGCAACCGACTCAGCCTCTTTTAGCTCTTGCTTTGCTTCTACGTCAATATCGCGTACATCCATTATGCGCGCGTTATTTACTACGGTATCTAGCACATCAAAATCGAACTTTTCTTCTTCGGCTTCTATTACTTCAATTTTGGCTTTAACTGTCGGTTTTTTAGAAATAACACCACAATATTCAGGCATCGTTTCAGCCATTTCAGCTGTACCAATTTGGCGAGCAAGATTAATAATTTCTTGTTTATCATTTTGAATTAGCGGGCGTAAAATAAGCGTTTCAGTAACGCGGTCAATCACGCTTAAGTTCGCTAATGTTTGACTAGATACTTGGCCAATACTTTCACCAGTGACAAGCGCCTGAATGTTTAACTTTTCAGCCACTACACTTCCAGCTCGCATCATCATACGTTTAAGCACAACACCCATTTGGCTGTTTTCAACGTTTTCTAGAATTTCAGCAACAACAGGTTCAAAATCAACTGTTATAAATTTCACTTTATGTGTTGAGCTGTATTTTTTCCATAAAAAATAGCTCGCTTGCTTAACACCAATCTCGTGCGCTGCGCCACCTAGATTAAAGAATAAAAAGTGCGTACGTGCGCCTTTACGAATCATTTGGTAACTTGCTACGCCAGAGTCAAAACCACCCGACATAAGTGAAAGCACGTCTTCTTGCGTTGGTAGTGGAAAGCCCGCCATACCAAAATGCGTTTGCGAAACAATATAAGCTTTATCGTCTTTTACTTCTAAGCGTATTGTTACTTCTGGACGGCTAAGCTTAACGCTTGCGCCTTCAATATGTTGATTTAGCCCACCACCAACATAACGCTCTAAATCAGTCGAGGTAAAGTCGTGTTGGCCTATACGCTTAGCACGCACACAAAAAGTTTTACCCACAATTGTGTGACCCACTAACGCTATTGTTTTTTGATAGATATCATCGAGAGTTTCAAATTGCGTCTCAGTTACTTCAATAAACTGAACGATACCAGGTATGCGTTTAAGGCTGTCGATAAAATCAAGGCGAACTTGTGCATCTTCAAGCTTTGTAACAACTGAAATATTATCCCAGTTATTTCTTACTTGTACTTTTTCGTCAAGACGTCGCAATACAATTTTAATGTTATTTTCTAACACTTTAGTAAAGCGTTTACGGACCGAACGGCTTTTGATGGCTATTTCAGGATGTAGTTTGACGATAAATTTAAGCATAGTTCACTCTTAGACTGCGGGAATTCGCGCTCCCAGGCATTTGGCGCGCGATTATAGCAAAAAATTCAGCGTCTAGGAAACAACCAATAATTATCGACTAAGCAACCGCGAGGGCCGGTTTATCTTTCGAGGTTAAATTTGCAGCAGTGTGTTTGGTATTTAAGCAAGGCAGAGCCTATGTAGCGTGGTTATTCCCTATAAATAGGCGATAACGTAGCATAAATGCTAAACATACGCTGCTCGAAGGATTCTGCCTTAGGGCAATTAACTCTTTGTTGCCTACATAGATTTAGTCAGTAAGGTAACGCAGGAGCAGTTACCCTACTGGCTTACAAATCTCGCATCGCGATTTAATCGCTCCTAGATTGAAAAATTTTAATCTTGAAGGGTCACAGCCCCTAAGGCTTGTTGTGCTAACTCGGTGTATTTTTCGCGTAGCAGGTTCATTTTATCAATGCTTTTATCGGTACTGTACGCTCTAAATAATGTAAGTACTTTTAAAATACCGTGATATATATCTTGCTCAGCAAGGGTACCGCTTGGCCTACGAGCCTTAATATAAGGCGTCCAAAAGCTAACAGTTAACTTTAGTGTATGGGCCAAATCAATCACATCTTGCTCATCAATAGCAATCATTTCACTATCGCGAAGACCTAGAATAATTTTGCGAACTTGCTCTAATAACTCTAACTGAAAATCAATGTAAGCTTGTTTAAGCTCAGTGTCTCTGGCGAGTATATCGCCAAGATTGTCGTAAAAAAAATGGTAACGCCACATCAATTCAAATAACGAATCTAAATAAGCCGTTAAATGATTAAATGCATCATCATCTTTATTAATAGGTTTAAAGTGAGTATTTAAATGATCGCGATACAACGCAAAAATATGACGGATAATGTCTTCTTTATTTTTAAAATGATAATAAAGATTACCCGGGCTCATCCCTAAGTTTGATGCAATATGATTTGTCGTTATTGCACGCTCACCATTTTCATTAAACAACAAAATACTGGTGTGTATTATTTTATCCTTGGTATTCATATGCTAATACTCAAATTATCTATAGGCTACATTACACTCAAAAGAGGTAAACAGTATAAACAAATATGAATCATTAAAACACTCAAACCTTGGACTGACCTGTTCAAAGAAAGTAAGTGTTTATATGCTCTATTCGCTAGGCTGCTTTGTGGCATAAACACTGTTAAACTAGCGCTAAAATCATAAATAGTGAACATTATGAAAGTTATTGCAATTTACCCCGGCACCTTTGATCCACTAACCAATGGTCATACAGATCTTATTCAACGTGCAGCTAAAATGTTTGATACTGTATTAGTTGCGGTTGCGAACAACCCAAGTAAAAAACCCTGTTTTAGCCTTGAAGAACGTGTTGAACTTGCAAACTCTATTTTAAGTCACTTAGATAATGTTAAGGTCATTGGTTTCTCTGGCTTATTGGCTGACCTTGCGCGCGATCACAATGCTAATGTGCTTATTCGTGGTATTAGGGCTGTATCTGATTTTGACTATGAATTTCAATTAGCTAACATGAACCGCCGTCTGAATCCTGATTTAGAAAGTGTATTTTTAACACCCGCAGAGCGAAATTCATTTATTTCATCAACGCTCGTTAAAGAAGTAGCACGTCACAATGGTGATGTAAGCGAGTTTGTAGACCCTGTAATTGTCAAAGCGCTAAAAACTAAATTGGGCTGTGGTGCCCAATAACACTTCCCGAATTAGCGCATAACTTGTATGCGCTAATTCGGCTTTTGTATAGATGATGATTTTAATTTTTTAATTAACCAAACAAGTTTTAGCAAATCTTTATTGATAATTAATATTAGTGCCATAGTGATATCAATAATAGGCATAAGAAAACCATACAGCATCCACAGCCACCAAAAGTCCCAATTGCCATAAAGAGTATTATCAATATACATGCTCATAAACAGTGAGGCATTGATAGCAAGCCCTACAATAAGATAATAAAATCCGTACGGTATTTTACATCCTAAAAAAATACGCCACATAAAAATAACGGCAATTGTTAGTACATCAAATATAAACATCTTTAAATGCGGAGCTGCGGTAGTTATGTCTATAAATAAACTAGATGTATACGAAGCCATCATAATAAAGCTAAGGTGAACTCGGCTTTTATCTTGCTTATTAATGGCAATTGATAGAGTGAACAAAAAAGCAAAAACAAACAGCCATGTAATAAGTATTCCAAAATATTCGTTAACTGAATTTAATTGCCAAAATAGATCCTCCATTCTATTCAACTTTTTGATGAGTGTTTTTTATACGATTAAGTAAATACCGTTTTAAAGCAACCAAACCTAAAAAATCTTTATTAATTAGGAGAACTAAAAGCATCGTTAAATCAAAAATTATTTGCCCTATTGCATATAAGGCCCAAAACCACCAGTAGTCTAAATTTCCTAAAACAATACTGTCGTAGTGCATTCCAAAAAAAACAAATGCGTTAAAGCTAAGTCCGACTAAAAGATAATAAAAGGCTACGGGGAGATTTTTACTAAAGTATATCCGCCATATAATCAGAAAAAATATAGTTACGATATCAAATATAAAAAGGGTCAAATGGGGTGTCTTGCTCAAGGGATCCATAAAAATACTAGAGGTGTAAGATACCATCATAATGAATGCAAGCTGTGTGCAGCTTTTGTCAGACTTGTTAATGCTTGCAGACAAATTATATAAAAAAGCGAGTACAAAAGACCATGTAGTAAAAATGGTTATATAGTCGTATAAACCAGCCAGCTGCCATAAAAAATCAAGCATTGCGTGACCTTTTAAATTTTTCAGTTAAAAATTTAGTAAGCTTAACTAGACCTAAAAAATCTTTGTTAAAGATAAGCGCTAATGGCATTATCAAATCTGTAAAGTACATACCAAATACATAAACGTTCCAAAACCACCAATAATATAGAGTACCTAAAACCTCTATATCGTAATGCATAGCTAAAAATAAAGATGCGTTAATACTCAAACCAAAAACAAGATAATAAAATGCGTTAGGAATTGGGCCACAACTGCAGTACCTAAACGTAAAAATAATAATTAGAGTTACAATATCGAAGTAAAAATAGTTTAAGTGAGACACTATAACCATATCGAACAGTGTACTTAAGGTATACGAAATCATCATAATACCAGAAAGGTACATTGTATTTTTATAGGGACTGTTTATGCTTGCTGACAAATTATAAAGAAATGCAATTACAAAGAACCATGTAATAAATATACCTACATAATCTCTAATCGCTACCAGATCCCACAGTATATCAGCCATCATGCCCCTTTATGAATTTATTATTTCGCAACCACCCTTTTAGTTTATACAAACCTAAAATATCCTTATTGATGATTAATACCAATGCCATTGTAAAGTCGACAAAATACATTCCAAAAATATAAACTGTCCAAAACCACCAATAGTAAAGAGTACCTGCAATTTCAATATCGTAATGCATACCTAAAAATAAACATGCATTAATAAAAAGCCCTACAATTAAATAGTCAAAAGCAATTGGTACTAATTTTTTATATATAAATCGCCAAAGTATCAGGGCGCTAATAGTAGCAAGATCATAATAGAAGTAATTTAGGTGAGGATTTTCAATCAGTGGATCCATAAAAAGACTAGATATATATGAAACCATCATTATAAATGAAAGATGCGCTCTACTTTTATCATTTTTATTAATACTCGCTGATAGGTTATATAAAAATGCGATTAGGAAGAACCATGTAAATAGTATTGCTACGTTATATCCTAAATCTACCAGACCCCAAAGTATATCAGCCACTACTTCTATTCCTTTTTCATAATACTATTGTGGAACCATATTTTAATTGCAGCTAAAGCTAAAAAATCTTTGTTTATAAAAAATATAGCTACCATTATGAAATCAGCAGCGTTAACCCCTATTACGTAAGCATTCCAAAGCCACCAGTAGCTTGTATTATTTGATATATAGATGTCGTAATGCATGAGAAAATGCAGAGTTGAGTTTATAGCTAAACCAGTAATAATATATAAATAGGTAATACCACCATGCCAGAGCCACCTAAGGAAAATAATAACTAGGAGAGTTAAAGTATCGGAAAATAAAAAATCGAGATAAGTTACCGTATTAAGATTTGTAAATATACTAAATGAATATGAAATACTCATAACTAAAGACAAATAAACTCTTTCTTTATTAGACTTATTAATCGAATGAGCAAGGGAGTATAAAAATGCCATAAGGAATCCCCATTGTACAAATGCACCTATGTACAATGACACTGTTGGACTTACCAAAAGTTCACCCATTATTTTACGACTTTTTCAAGTTTAATTTGAAGGCTTTTAAATGTAGCATCTGTATAATGTTCCTATTGAGTACTAATGAAAGCATCATTAGAGTATCTATAGAGTTAACACCTATCGAATAAAAACTCCAATACCACCAAGGCTCAATATTATACAAGACATATAGATCATAGTGCAGTATTAAGGTAAGTACTGCATTTATCGTTAACGAAATTATTATGAAGTGAAAAGCTGCAGAACGTTGGAGCACTTTGAAGTACTGTAAAGTTAACAAAGCTAAAATTGTAATAAAATCGTAGAGCGCCCAATTTAAATATAAACTTTCTAATAAGTTTATATAACCACTAGAAATATATGAGCAGAGCATAAGCGCTGATAAATAAACCGAGGATTTATTTTCTTTATTTATACTGGAAGCTAAACAGTATAAGAAAGCCATTAAAAATCCCCATTGAGAGAAAGCTTCTACATAATCCATCAGGGCTTCAGTAACGTACATTTAAGTTAGGTTACTTTATGGGTATCGTTTGACTTGAAGTAGTTGATAGTTTTATTTTTTAATTTATGAAGACCGAGAAAGTCTCTATCAACAATAAGTGCAACAATCATTATTACGTCTATAATATTAACTGAAACTGCGTAAATGTCCCATAATAACCACCGTTCTTTGTTTTGATGTACATATAAATCAAAATACATCAAAAGAAAAAAAGTTAAATTTATCGATAGTCCTACGGTCAAGTATATGAATGAAACGGAGGTTTTTTTCTTACAGGCTAGGCTCACAGAAAGAATTAGAATAGTTAGGACATCATATATTGCCCAATCCAAATATACTGTAGTTTTTATCGACAGCCATGTAAAGAAGTAATCTGATAGTGTATAAGAAACCATCATTACAAACGAACTGAACAATAGGTTTGTATCTCTTTTTACATTTAGGGAGTAAACAAAGACATTGAAAAAAAATGCCATTAAAAACCCCCACATTGTAAATGCAGAAAGGGAAAAAAAGCCAAAAAACTCAGTTAAAAACATTTATAACCTTAATTAATCACTTAGGTTTTATAGGTATCATACCACCACCGCGCTGTAATTCTGCACCAGCTGCAGCAATAGCCTCTTGAGAAAAGCTCACTGTATCAGATTGCAGGGTTTTAGGGCTAGCAGTTTGTTCCATTGCAGGCTTTAATTGTTGTGTTTTGTTGTATGCTTGCATTTGTAATTGGCTATTAGCTGAAACTTGCATGTGATTGATCCTTGTAAAAGTTTTAATTATATTTGGTGCAACTTTTAACCACATTATTATGTAGATAAATGCATTACCTGTTTTAAGCAGTGATAGCTATTTTGCTATCTACCTAATAATTAGCAATCAATGTGCCAACTTTTTTTGACGCATTAAAATTCACTCAAAAATATAATCAAACCAAACAGCTCCGACCAGTTTGCTGCAAATATAAAAAAACGCACAGGGATAACCGTACGTTTTTTGTATCCAGGGAGTTTAAGCTACGTATTTACACGGGATCTCCGCACGTGTACTTAGCTTCAAAATATATTCCATTGCTACTTCGTCACAATTTTCTTTACGAAGGCAAAGTTCACAATCTTTCATTACTTTTTCAGGCAAAGAGTCTTTGCTACAAAAAGTAAAACGTTGTTGTTCAAAGAAATCGGGGACACGGGTCAATACAATAACTCGGTTAAGTGCCAATTTTTTGGCTTTAGCAAGTAGGTGCTCTACAAGCTGTCTACCCTGCCCCGTCACTTTACTTTTTGGGTCTATACCCAATGAGCGTATTTCAGCAAGGCCGGTATCGTAAATGTATAACGATGCACAACCTGACACTTTTCCATTTATTTCAGTAACGGCAAACTCGTTAATGGAGTGCACCATATCGCTTTTTGCACGAGGCAGGTTTTCGCCTACCGTTGCCCAGTGCTGTATAAGTGTGGCAATTGCCTCTACATCATCTAAATTTGCATCACGTACCGTTATTTGCTGTTTTTTTTTGGCTTCTTTAACAGCGTTAGTTACTTGCTCAATAGACGTTCCGCCAAGCGCTTGACGCGCTTTTATACAAGCATCAATTTCAAGTACTGGGTAAACATCGTCTTCAAATACAGTGTTTACTGATTTGTACTGTTCAAGTGATAGCTCCTCAAGCGTTTTACCTTCGCTAATCGCAAGCTGTACAAGTACACCCACAATGTGATGCCCTTCTCTAAATGGCACACCTTTAGCAACTAAGTAATCAGCAAGTTCAGTGGCATTAGCGTGGCCGCCTTTTGCCGCTGCTAACGTTTTATCGCCATTTACTTTTACGCCTTTAATACATGCTTGCGCCATATGAATACATGCAAGCCACGTTGGCATAGCGTCAAACAGGCCTTCTTTGTCTTCTTGCATATCTTTATTGTATGCAAGTGGCAGTGCCTTTAATGTCATCATCATAGCGCTAAATGCACCAAATACACGTCCAGTTTTACCGCGAATAAGCTCGAGTGCATCAGGATTTTTTTTCTGAGGCATGAGCGATGAGCCTGACGTTACGTTATCAGCAAGCTCTATAAATCCGGCTTCACCCGAATTATAAAAAATCAAATCTTCAGACATACGAGATAAGTGAATCATCGAAATAGACGCACAACTTAAAAGATCTAACACGAAGTCACGATCAGATACGCCATCAAGGCTATTTTTTGTAGCCGCTGTAAAACCTAATCCGTGGGCTAATGCTTGGCGATCAATCGGATAAGCTGTACCTGCTAATGCACCACTGCCTAATGGGCAAAAATTCATGCGCGCTTTAGCATCTTGCAGGCGGCTTTCATCGCGCTCTAGCATTTCTACATACGCCATACACCAGTGGCTAAACAATACTGGTTGTGCGCGCTGTAAATGCGTGTAACCTGGTAATATTGTGCCAAGCTCACGCTCTGCAAGCGCTACAAACTCGCCTTTTAGCTGTGCAATGGCATCTAGTAAATGATCGGCTGTATCACGGCACCATAGTCTAAAATCGGTGGCAACTTGGTCATTACGGCTTCGGCCTGTATGTAATTTTTTAGCTAAATCACCTACTTTTTCAATTAGAGCAGCTTCAACATGTGAATGAATGTCTTCTGCACCCGAAGTAGCAACTGATTGTGGATCAGCTTTAACTTCTTCAAGTAGCTCATTTAATGCAGCAACTAATTTTGTATGCTCATCACTTGAAAGTACATTTACCTGTTCAAGTGCACCAGCCCATGCCACAGAGCCAATAATATCTTGCTCTGCTAACTGGTAGTCAAAGGGAAGAGAGTCGTTAAATTGCTTAAACGCCTCATCTGGACCCGTAGAAAAACGTCCGCCCCATAATGCCATGAAATCTCTCCAAACCCTGTAATGCCCCTTTTATAAGGGGCTATAAATAATTTACTTTTTAGCCAATGCTGAAATTCTGCTTGAAAGCGAGAATAAACGAATAAAGCCTTCAGCGTGTGACTGGTCATACACATCATCTTCGCCAAATGTAGCAAATGCTTCGCTGTATAAGCTATTTGGTGATTGCTTTTGAACCGCAGTTACTTGACCTTTATATAGCTTAAGTACCACTTCACCTGTTGCCACTTTAGAAAGTGCTTCTGCACCAGCTAAAATAGAATCTTTAAGTGGTGTAAACCAACGTCCGTCGTATACTAAATGTGAAAATTCACCACCTAGTACTTCTTTCCATTTACGGCTTGCTTTATCAAGCACTAGCTCGTCAATGGCTTGAAGCGCAGCCATAATTACTGTGCCACCTGGTGTTTCATAACAACCGCGTGACTTCATACCTACTAAACGGTTTTCTACAATATCAACACGTCCAACGCCATGAGGCGATGCAATATCGTTTAATTTAACTAAACAGTCATATGGTTTAAGTTCTTCGCCATTTACAGCAACCACTTCGCCTTCAACAACTTTTAAAGTTACTAGTTCTGATTTATCTGGTGCTTGCTCTGGAGAGTTAGTCCAAGTCCATACTTGCTCAGTTGGTTGGCACCATGGATCTTCAAGCTCACCACCTTCGTGCGAAATATGCCAAGCGTTAGCATCACGGCTATAAATTTTTGTAGCTGATGCTGAACACGGAATGTCACGCTCTGCTAAGTAATCAAGTAATGATTCACGACTCGATAAGTCCCACTCACGCCATGGCGCAATTACTTTTAAATCTGGAGCAAGGGCTGCAAAACATGATTCAAAACGAACTTGGTCATTACCTTTACCAGTACAACCATGAGAAAGTGCATCAGCACCTACTTTACGTGCAATTTCAACTTGTGCTTTAGCAATAATAGGACGCGCCATAGACGTACCTAGTAAATAAGTACCTTCGTAAATCGAGCCCGTTTTAAGTGTTGGATAAATGTAATCACTTACCATTTCATCTTTTAAATCAACTACGTAACATTCTGAAGCACCTGAAGCGATTGCTTTAGCTTCTACGCCTTCAAGTTCTTCTGCGCCTTGACCTACATCCGCTACAAACGCAACAACTTCACAACCGTAGTTTTCTTTTAACCATGGCACGATAGCCGATGTATCAAGACCACCTGAATAGGCTAAAACGACTTTTTTAATTGAACTCATAGGTGTTCCTTAACAAAATTTGGATTTAGTAATGTAACTAGCAAAGCATTTTGCGCGTGCATGCGATTCTCTGCTTGTTGAATAATTTTCGATGCTGGACCATCCATTACCTCAGAGGTAATTTCAAATTCACGGTGTGCCGGTTGGCAATGTAATACCGTAGTTGCACCTGTTTGATCTAGCAATGCCTGATTTAATTGATAAGGCATATATTTTTCTTTAACTTGCTCAAGCGGTGTTGTATCACCCATTGATACCCAAGTATCTGCATATACAACGTTTGCACCAACAGCCGCTTCAACACGGTCACTTACCATCACTGATGCGCCATTCATTGCCGCTATTTGCTCTGCCTTTTTAAGGATTTGCGAATCAGGCGAGCTGCCTTTTGGCGTTACAGCAACAAAATCAGTGCCAAGCGTTGCCGCTAAAAGCATTAATGAATGAGTTACATTGTTGCCCTCACCTAAGTAAGCCACTTTAAGCTCGCTCACATCGCCGTGAACTTCTTGAAGCGTTAAAAAATCAGCAAGAGCTTGGCATGGGTGGTATAAATCACACAAACTATTTACTACCGGTACTGATGCGTATTCACCTAATGTAGTTAATGTGCTGTGCTGATTTACGCGCGCAACAATACCATCGGCCCAAGTAGAAATATTAAGTGCGAAATCTTTAATTGATTCACGTGCACCCATAGCGCCATTTTGCTGATCTAAATAAACTGCATGGCCACCAAGGCGGTTAATACCTATATCAAACGATAAGCGAGTACGTAAACTTTGTTTTTCAAACAATGTTACGATTGATTTTCCCGCTAATACATTGCTGTATTTTTCTGGTTTTGCTTTTATATCTTGCGCTAACTTTAATAAATTAAGTGCGCCTTCTTGGTCTAACTCTAAACCCGTTAAAAAATTCTCAAACATAATAAACCTATGGTGTAATCTTAGTTCCGACATGCTCGCCTTGTAGCAGAGCAGTTAAATTTTCTGGCTTTTGCCAGCTGGAAATATACACACCGCGTCGTAAATGTTGGGCAGCGTGAAGGCTGGTCTTAACTTTGACCTCCATCCCGCCCACAATTACTCCATTTGTAATTAAAGTATCAATGTGTTTTGTGTCAAGTTGATGTAACGGCTGTTTATTTTCGTCAAGCACTGCTTCAACATCCGTCATAAAAATAAGCTCAGCATTTAAGTTACTAGCAATAGCCGCTGCTGCTTCATCTGCATTTACGTTGTACCAAAGCCCTTGCTCATCAAAGCCTATAGAGCTAACAATCGGTAGGCGACCGATTTTAAGTAAATCATTAACAATAGAATCGTCGTTGCTTTTACATTTACCCACTAAGCAAAGCGCTTTTAGCTTTTGAGTGGCAGTAACACCTGCCTCAAAAAGGCTTAAGCCCACAGGCTTGTGCCCAGCACTAATAGCTTGAGTCATTAATTGTTTATTAGCGCAACCTGCGAGTGCACCCACTATATAAGGCATTTGCTCTGCTGGGCTAATACGTAATCCTTGGTGTTTAGCACTGGCAAAACCCGCTTGTTTTAACCATGTATCAACTAAAGCGCCACCGCCATGTACAATGACAAATTCATCATTTTTTTGCTCATTTAATACATCAAACAACGCTTTTGCTGCATTTTCTGTATTAAGTACTGCACCACCTAGCTTAATTACCCACGTTTTTTTACTCATTTAAAACGCTCCTTTTAATCCAGTGGTATGATCTAAATTCATAGAAATATTAATACACTGCAAAGCTTGTCCAGCAGCGCCTTTTAATAAGTTATCAATAGCAGACATCACAATTAACTGCGTTCCTTGTTGCTGCCAACCAATATCAACAAATGGCTGCTTAGCTACACCTTTAATTGAAGGTACTTTATCGCCTAATAAACGAATTAATGGCTCGCTCGAAAGTACTTGATAAGCCGATGCAACGTTTTCCTTGGTAACGCCTGGCTTAAGCTGTACATAAATAGTTTCTAAAATACCGCGCGGAAAGCTACCTAAGTGCGGTGTAAACAACACTTTGTGGCCAAGGTGTTGTTCAATTTCAGGGCCGTGGCGATGGTTAAACAAACCATAAGGTGCAAGCGACACTTCACAAAAATGTGTTCCTACACTGGCTTTACGCCCTGCGCCTGTAACGCCCGAAACCGCATTAATAATAATACTTTCGCTGCTTAATAAGCCTGCTTGCTTAAGCGGTTTTAGCGCATTAAGCGCTGCTGTTGGGTAACAACCTGCAACAGCAATTAGCTTTGCATTAGCGATAGCATCATGGTTCCACTCAGCTAGACCGTAAGCCGCTTCATTTAAAAGCTCTGGATGTTGATGCTCAAAACCATAGTAAGTAACGTAGTCGTCATTGCTTGCTAAACGATAGCCACCAGATAAATCAAATACCTTTTTACCCATAGCTAAAAATTGCGGCGCTAAATCAACACTTACTTTGTGATCGGTACATAAGCATACGTAATCAGCATCACTTTGAATGTCATCAAAAGCTGATACGCTAAGAGGAAGTAAAGGGCAATCTAGTAAGCCAAGGTGCTCTGGGTATAAATCACTTAGCAATTTATTTTTATCTAAGCTACCCTCAGATACATAACAGCCTGTTAAAGTTAAGTTTGGATGCTTAACAACTAAACTTGCTAACTCTGCGCCGCTGTATCCGCTTGCGCCAATAATCACTACATTCATTTGTTACTCGTTATCTTAAAATTAATTACTACTTATCTATAATGTTCGCTTAAACTAGCTTAGACGCTAATTAAGTCTTTTTTATTAATGAATTTTGATTATCGTCGCATTATTTTCATGGCGTTACTTTTAATATATTTATGCTTAAAAAGTGAATTGATATTCATCATAAATACTTTTATATTGTTATGCAATTAAATTGAATAATAATTTTGGATTTTTTTATGCCTTTGCCTTCGTTTATTTCCATGTACCAACAATTGATTGCAGCCCCTTCTATTAGTGCGATTGAAGACAACCTGTGTATGAGCAATAAAAACGTAATTGAACTCCTAGCCAGTTGGTGCGAAACAATCGGTTTTACGTGTGAAATTATAGAATTAGAAGGAGGTAAAGGGCGCTATAATTTATTAGCAAAACGCGGAGAAGGTGATGGCGGATTAATGCTAGCTGGTCATACCGACACAGTGCCTTTTGATGACAGTCGTTGGAATCATAATCCATTTAAACTTACCGAACTCGATAACAAATTGTATGGGCTAGGAAGTATTGATATGAAAGGCTTTTTTGCTTTTGTATTACAAGCGATTAGTGAACTTGATGAAAAGCAGCAAACTCAGCCTATTTTAATTCTTGCCACCGCCGACGAAGAAACTACGATGGCTGGTGCGCAACAAATATGTAAGCACCCTAATTTAAAACCTGCGCGTTGTATAATAGGCGAACCTACTGATATGACTCCAGTATTTATGCACAAAGGCCATATGAGTACAGCAATAAGAGTGGTTGGTCGCTCTGGGCATAGCTCCGATCCCGAACGTGGTCTTAACGCCATTGAAGTAATGCATAAAGTGATTACAAAATTGATGATCTTAAAAGAACAATTAAAGCATAAGTATTCAATAAACTACTTCGAAATCCCTTATCCAACATTAAACTTAGGTAATATTCATGGCGGCGATAACGCGAATAGAATTTGTGGTTGCTGTGAAATGCATATAGATATGCGCCCATTACCAGGTTTAAGTGTACAAGAACTACAAGCATTAGTACTCGATGCAACGAAAGAGATAAATCAGCAATACCCAAATGCGGTGAGCGTTATTGATTTACATGAACCAATACCGGCATTTAGTGGGAGCACCGACAGTGCTTTAGTAAAAATGGCTGAAAAAATAGCGGGGCAAAAAGCGGTCGCAGTAAATTACTGCACTGAAGCGCCGTTTATCCAGCAACTCGGTTGTGAAACGATTGTAATGGGCCCAGGCTCAATTAACCAAGCACACCAGCCTGATGAATTTTTAGCGATGGAAAAAATAAAACCATCACAACAAATAATCACTGATCTTATAAAAGCAAATTGCTTTAGCTAATAAGATTACAATAAAGGCGCCAATTGGCGCCTTTATTAATACAGAACTAAGGCCTAATCACCTTTAACTTCTAAGTTAATAAACTTAACTAGCTCTTCAGGTTGCCCTACTAGCATCATAACTTGTTGGTTAATTTCCATCATAGTTTTACCTTCAGGTAGCTTTGCAGACACACTGAATGAATTTAAACCTTTCGCAAAGCTGGTTAAAGCCTCTGCAATATCTTCAGTTACAGGAGCTTGTTGTAACTGTTGCTCTAGCGTCATTTCCATTTGCTCAAGCGTCATACCTTGCTTTTCAAGCTCGCTTGAGAGTAAATCTTTTAATTTACCCTGGTTATTTAAGGCAAAGCTAACATTACGCGGCTCTAATTTACTCATTGCTTGCATAACAAGTGTTTGCTGCTGTAATTCTTGCTCATACGTCAGCGGTTGATCACCCGCTTCTTGCTGCGCCTTGCTAATAGCCAATGAAGCATCCATTAACGCTTTTGAATTAGCTAAACCCATATCCATATTAAAACTAACAATGTCTTTTGCATCAAGCTTAACTACTACATCACTATTGCCAGACTCTTCATCGTAATCAAGTGATGAATGTAAGTCGTAACTTGCCGACGCTAACATTTCGTTTGTATCAGCTGGTAATTTTGATACGAAGCTTTTATCAAACTGAAAGCTTTTTACATCAAATGATGTATGTGGTGATATTTTATCCGGCTCGTAGCCAGTTATTTCAATGCTTTGAATATTAGCAACATTGTCACCTTCAGGGCTTATTACTTCCATGTTTGTTATTTCTACACTCTTTGAAATAACACTTGCCGATAAACCAGCGTATTTAAATGTAGCGCCAGTTTGCTCGCTTACTAAAGCAAGTTGCTTATCTACTTCTGCACGCACTTCTTGAGTTGCTACGTAGTTTGCGTAACTAACACCACCCACGCCTGCGGCCACAAGAGCTGCAACTATAACTAATTTTTTCATGTCATTTCCTTATTTAATTCTTTCTATAAAGTGTCTCAACTTAAGAGTAACACTGAAGAACATCACCGATAAGTGTTAATTAATCAAACTAAGTAACTCATGTACGGTTTTTACAGGGGTAATTTTAGCGCCTAGCCCTTCCATCGATTTATGGTAATTGCGAAATGGAATATATATTTCTGTAAAACCATGTTGTGCAGCCTCTTTAACACGCGGTACACCACTGTCTATTGGGCGTACATCGCCGTTTAAGCTAAGTTCTCCCATAATACACGTGGTACGAGGTACAACAAATTCGTTTAAACTGCTAAGTAACGCGGTTACTAATGCTAAATCGATGCAGGTTTCTGTCTCATCAATTCTTAAACCACCCACAATATTAAAAAACGTATCGTGAAATATTTTAGTTTTAGTATGCTTACGTAATATACCGGTCAGCATTTTTATACGATTCATATTTAAACCAACACAAACACGCTGCGGAAATTCAGCTTCTGTTTCGGTAGTTAAACATTGAATCTCAAGCAATAAATTACGATTCCCTTTACGAATACAGGTAATAGTAGAGCCAGGTGAGTCGGTGGTTGAACCCGATAAAAATATTTCACTTGGATTATCAACGCTTAACATCCCACGTTCACACATTTTAAAAATGCCAACAGTATCAATATCACCAAAGCGATTTTTATTTGCCCTAAGGGTTCGTATTTGCCCATCGTTGGTATCTATGTGTAAAAGCGCATCAACAATATGTACAAGTGTTTGAGGGCCTGCTATTTCGTTATTTTTATTTACGTGAGCAATAATGAACATGGTTACGTCATTTTGCTTACAGTACTGAGTTAATGCTTGGGCGGCGCTTTTTACTTGCGAAGGCGAACCTGGGCTACCATTTGCCGTATCGGTTACAACAGCTTGAATAGAGTCAATAACAGCAAACTTAATTTTATTTTTCTCGAGCTCTTCGATGATGGTTTCAACGCTCGTTTCTGAAAGTAAATAAAGCTCGTCCGGGTTATAGTTTAATTTTAAACGATTTACTCTGTTTTTAAACTGCGATAAAGATTCTTCTGCCGTACAGTAAAGTGACGGCATCCGCTGTGACATTCTCGCCACTAGGTCAGATAGCAAAGTTGTCTTACCCGCCCCCGGATCGCCCGAAATTATATTAACAGAGCCAGTAGTCACCCCGCCGCTTAGTACGCGATCAAGCTCGCCGATTTCAGTTAGCTGCTTTTCAGCCTCTGATGTAGCAATATCATTGATTTTTTTAGAGCCACCACCAACACCACCAGCATAACCACCAACGCTTGCTCGTATTGATGCTTTTTTACTGTGCCCTGCTGAAGGTTTAAATTCCGCTAATGTGTTCCACGCACCGCAGCGACATTGACCCTGCCAACGTTGATAGTTCATGCCACATTCGGTACAAACAAATTCTACTTTTGCCGCTTTAGCCATTGATAACTTTACCTACTATTCTTTAAATTAAAAAAATTCTTACTATTAAGCGCTTATTTTGCCATTTCAGGCATTTACTTAGCAACAAACTCTTGCCTGCTTAAAAATCTAGCGTCACAATCAATAAATACACATGGTGTTTCTTTTTAGCTATAATTTAGGGCATACTTTTTGCTTTGTAATAGTTTAAAGTAACTTGCCAATAAAATGGCAAATAACACATACATAACAAGAGCTAAACAGTAGTAACTCAAATAATTGTACCTATATTAATAACATAGCGCGATTTAACGTTTATTGAACTTCTAATAAATGGACTTAACAGTATACCTACTTTTTCAATTAGACGGTGATGGTTTTATAAATGGCTGATGACATAATGCTCAAACACGAAGACCTCGTGAATGAGTTAAAAACATATTTAGGCAACGCTAAATTTGATCTAATTTTCAAATCAAAAACCGCAGGGTTAACTAAACCTGAGCAATTTTTAATGAAAATGGAAATGTCGCGTTTATCTCAGCCAGTGGCACGTTTTGTTGATCTTCGCGGATTAGTGACAGGCCAAGTAAAACCATATGAGCATAACGGCAAGCAACACTTTATGGATGACACAGCCATTGAAGTGTTTGAAAAAGCGCTTAAACAACATGGTGAATACACCTTAGCTGTTTACGAAGCCGTAATGAATACAGAAAATAACCACCGCGTATTACAAAAACAAGCAGCCGAAAAATCAGAGTTACAAGAGTTAGAAAATAACTTAAACACTGAAGTAATTAAGTTTGCCTCTTACGAGAGCCGCCGTGAAGAACGGATGAATTACTCAATAAAAGTAACGATTGATTACAAAGATAAAAAGAACATTGCTGCTAGCACCTCAGATATATCTTTAAGCGGTTGTAAAGTTAAGCTTGCAACGCGCTACTCTATAAAAAAAGGCGAACTCATCGCAATGCGCTTAGTAGGCCTTGAGCAAGACTTTGAACTTGGCCTAAAAAACGGTATTCAATACGAAGTTGTTGCAGTAGAAAATATCTCTCGTGAATTTAATCACATCCGCTTAAAGCGCACTTATATAGAAAACAACGATGCCTTTAATGACTTTTTAGAAAGTTTTATTCATGGTAATAAGCGTCGTTATAAAGTAAATCTAGATAATACGCTCGATGCTGTAGTATCAAAGGGGTATGAGCAGTACTACATTCCTCGCGTAACGTCTTTATATGTGTTTTTAAGTAAAAAAGATGAGCAATATTACCCAAGCCTTAGCCTTACCACTGAAAATAATATTTTTATTCAGCGCTACTTTACCGATGAAAGAAAAATACCGTGTTTGTACAATATACTTAATCATCAGCGTATTACACAATTACTAACTCAAATTACCGCAGTAAAAGAAGATTACCTCTATACATTTACACATATATCATCAGGTAAAATTTATTACTACTCAGCGACGCGTACAGAGTTAAATAACAACCCTAAATTACGTGATCTATTTTTAGGTTTTGGTAGCCAAAAAGAGAGCTGGCAGTGCTTTAAAATACAAGTAATGCCAAGTCATCCAGATGATTCTTTTATACCGCTTTCACTACCTAATAGTGCCGGTGAAAATATAGAAAAATTAAATAAGCCACCTTCACCTCGTGTAAAAGGCCTTATAAAAGATGTTAAGTATATTGTTGTACTTACAAATATTGGCAATAAAGCTGAACAAGCAAATTATAAACAACTTACTTTTGATAAAGCATTAGTAAATCAGCTTAAGCACTTTGGCCACGCAAAACACAAAACACCACCCTACTTAGATATTGTGCCACTTGAATACGTAAATTTACGCTCGCATAAGCGCTATCTTTATAAAACACCAGTTAGTGTCACTATTAATGATGAAGTATTTAACGGCTATACACGTGACTTTTCGGTAATGGGTTTGCAGTTAGAGTGCGAACAACCTGCCACATTTAAAAAAGGCGATATAGTACTTTTAGCATTCCCTGAACTTCAAAAAATAACTAAAAAGCATAAGCTTAGTGAACTAAAGTACGAAGTAATGGCCATCAGTAAGTCATTTACTACTATTAACCTAAAAGCAAATCGTATTGCTGATTTACCCCATGCTGGCGTGACCTTTTTCACTCAGCTAATAGAAGGTAATAAAGACAAACTTAAAGTATCTGAAGAAGCACCTAAAGTAGAAGGCTTATCTACCGCACTTAGAAATATGGTTACAAAAAGCGTTTGCCAATTTCCGCTATATTTACACAAAGAAGCTGCACACTTTAAAACCGGCGCAATTGGATATGGGTTATATGCCAGCCCTATGCACGTGATTTTGCAAAACTTTGGTTTATTAAGTAACAAAACTGACTTTTCGAGCATTCTGACCGAAGAGCAAATTATTAATGTAATAACACCAAATATTAAAGATCGCAGCCGCCAAGATGCACCGCTTGCTTTTACACTTGCTATTAACTTCGATCCTCGAAAAGGCAGTATTGAAGAGGCTATTGTTAGCCAATGCGCTTTAGGTGAAGACTACTCAAGCTTTTATAAACAAATTAGTAAAGGTATTACATCGCAACTTATATTCGTAATGCGTTTGTATATATCGCGTACAGGTCGCCCCGATACTGATTATCTTTCTAATGAGCTAAAATACGTAAGTCAGTACGCAATGCACAAAGCTAAAGATTTAGAAGAAGCCTTATGGGCCGTAGCTGGTGTAGGTGATGTAGTAGATATAACTGAAGAAGCGCTAAGCCATTTAGAACTAAAAAAAGAGCAAGTAGCACAAATGAGCCGCCGTAAGCTAATTTGGTTAAACCGCTTACGTTAAGCGGTTTAACTTAATTTATTTTAAAGTGTTGGTTGTTTTTCTAACGGAATAGCCAACATATACAACAATTGCAATAATGACCCTTCACAAATAGCCGCTTGTGCTTGCTCAACCACTTTAGGCTTACCATGTACGGCCACACCTAGGCCAGCTTTTGCCATCATTACTAAATCGTTTGCGCCATCCCCAATAGCTACAGTTTGTGCTTTTTTAAGCCCTAGCTTTTGCTGAAGCACCTCTAAAACGACCGCTTTTTGCTGCGCATCGACAATCGTACCCAGCACTTTACCTGTTAGCTTGTCGTTTTTAAATTCGAGCACATTAGCGTGCACTTCATCTAAATTAATCAGCTCTTGTACACGCTCTGCAAAAGGCACAAAACCACCTGAGGCAATCGCCAAATACCAGTTATGTTGCTTTAAAATTTGGCACAGCATTTTAATGCCAGGCATTAATGGTAATGTACTTTTCAGTTCTTCAATTAAGCTTTTTTCAATACCTTCAAGCTTAGCTACACGCTGATATAAACTCTCACTAAAATCAAGTTTACCCGCCATTGCAAGTGCAGTTACAGAGGCAACTTCATCGTATACGTTCGCAAGGCGTGCTATTTCGTCTATGCACTCAATAGTTATTGCAGTTGAATCCATATCCATAACCAATAAACCAGGCTCATATAAATTAGGCGGCATAGTAACTTGCACTAATTGACAATCAAGCGTGTTTGAAAATTCTTGTAGTACTAACGGGTTTATAGTTTTATCTGCATTTTGCGCGTAAAAACACAGTGCTGGTGCAAGCCCTAAATCAGGTTGGTATTGGCATATAGCGGTGATGTTTTGGTTATGTGTCGCTAAAAAGTCAACAATATTGGCAATGTGTTTTTCTTCAAAATCACCCGCAAATGCGATGCTAAATAACCCTAATGCTTTGTTTGGAATATAATCGAGAGGTGTAGATACACCACCACTATAGCTAAACCATTTATTTAGAGTTAAGTGTTGTAATGGTTGCTCAGCAGCTTGCTGTGCCATGTTGATTTGCGACATGGGATCTCCGTGTTTATTTTTATTTTCCTGATAGTTGGCATCTCAAAACTGCTATTCTCAACACTAAATTCGCCATCAGGTGGGGTTTAAGGTTATAGTTAGTGTAGTTGTAACATCAAATCAAAATGCTGTCAGTAGCATAAACGGTGACTATGAAAAATAACCATATTAAAAACCCTATAAGCGCATCCCAAAGAAAGCGACTCGTTCGCTTAATTCTTGCGGCTGGCTGTTTTGTATTACTAAGCTGGGTGGGTGTTAATAGTAGTTTTCAGAGCCACCAGTTACTTTACGATAGCGCCGACAGCACCGCCAAAAGCCTCACTCAGTTTATGGCTTTAAATGTTAAAACACCTTTAATCGAAAAAAACAAACCCCAGCTCAATGCGATTTGTAACGATATAAGTAAAGATGAGTTCGTGCTTTCGGCCACTATTTACGATCAACAGGGTATTTTATTAGCCAGTAGCGACAATTGGCAGTCGCATCATGTTTATGGTCAACTTTCTGATTCTACCCCCGGAATAAGTAAGTTAAAAACACCTTTTATGGAACCTGTTATAAGCGATGATGACCGCCCTATAGGTTTTGTATCTATTACTTATTTAACTCGCGCTGCAATATCCGACAGCCATAATCATTTTCATGACTTAGGCAGGCAGGTTTTACTAATGCTAGTGATTGCTTGTATTTTTACGTGGCAGTTAGGCCGTGGATTAAAGCGCTGGCAAGTAAATCGTTATATGCAAAAAACATCTGAACAAGAATCATAAAGTTGCTTTGCAAGCGTCTCTTTTTCGCTGTGTGGCTTTAAATCACATAGTGCGTCAAACACATCAGGTAGATGCAATGGCGTGTTAACCTCCCCTTGGTAGCCACTTAAAGGCATTGAAGGTGAATCTGTTTCAAGCACTAAGTGCTCGGGCTCAATAGCGGCAATAACAGCACGGGTTTTAACTGCACGTTGATAGGTAATAACACCGCCTACGCCAAGCTTAAAGCCCTGTTTGATATAATACTTCGCTTGTTGGATTGAACCTGAAAATGCATGAATCACTCCCCCATTTTTTGGCTTACAACGTTTAAACGCTTGCGCAATTAAATCATGGCTTTGCCTATGATGTACAATGAGCGGTAAGCTTAGCTCATTAGAAAGCCCTATTTGCTGTTCAAATAAATAAGTTTGTTTAGAGAGGTTTTCAATGCTTCTATCAAGCCCACACTCACCAATGGCCACTAACTGATGCTTATTTGTAGTTGCAAACTCGAATAATGCTTCTATGTGCGATTCTTCATGCTGTTTTAAAAAATAAGGGTGCAGCCCTGCCGCTATTTTTATACTTGGATAGGTTGCTTTGAGCTCTATAAGAGTATGCGATTGAGCAAGCGTAATACCCGGTACAACAAACTGATTCACTCCCTTTGCTACACACTCGTTTATCAGCGATTCACGACTTGAATCAAACTCACTAAAATCGAGGTGGCAATGAGAGTCAATAAATTGCACGGTTACTTACTCATCTATTTATTAAGGGTTTAAGCGTGTAATTTGCCAGCTGTTATCTGCTTGGCGCTGATACATAAAACGATCATGTAAACGATGCGCCCCACCTTGCCAAAACTCAATTTTAGTGGGCACTACACAATAACCGCCCCAAAAATCAGGTAATGGAATTTCACCTTTAGCAAACTTATTTTTCATATTAGCAAAGGTTTCCATGAGTACTTTACGTGATGACACCGGACGACTTTGCGCTGACGCCCATGCAGCTAATTGGCTTTCTTTAGGACGAGATAAAAAGTACTTTGCCACAGCAGAAGTCGGTAAGGGTTTAGCCTCGCCATACACAATAACTTGGCGCTCCATGTGATGCCACGGAAAGTGCAAGGAAATTTTATTATTGCCTTTAAGCTCTTGCGCTTTACGCGAGCCGGTATTGGTAAAAAACACAAAGCCGTTATCATCCAAATGCTTTAAAAGCACAATGCGCTGTGAAGGCTGACCTGTTTCATCAACGGTTGCTACAACCATTGCTGTTGGATCGGGTAGTTTGCTTGCTACCGCATGCTCAAGCCATGTTTCAAACTGCTTGAACGGATCATCTTGCAAATTATCTTCGCTTAACGCGTCTTGCAGGTATTCACGACGGATATCTTCGAGTTTCATAAACAAATCCTTCTCTGTTTATTAAGCGTATGTGGGTAAGTGAGGTCAGGCAATTAATCGTTATAAGAGCAAAAATAAAAGTGTTTTGTTTAGTGTTGGGTTTCGTTTCACTCAACCCAACCTACAGTGCCAGAATATATATCTGCAAGTGTAGGAGTGCTAGCAAGGCGGTAAAACTATTTATGCCAAGGAGCATACGGTTTGTATGTGACTTAGGCTAAATAGTTTTACCAACGCAGCTAAAGCGAACTACACGCAGCAGAAGGTTCACCTAAGTAGTTTAGCCTAAGACAAGGCGTCCAACCCGACTTATCCCTATGAGCATACGGTTTGTATGTAATTAGGGTAAGTCGGGGTGGGTAACGCAGTATTAGGTTAAAATACGACGGTGATTACATTTGCTCCATAACTTCAATGCCAAGTAAGTCCAACCCCGTCTCTAATGTTTTAGAAACCAAATTACACAGCACTAAACGGCTATCGCGCACGCTTGGCTCTACGCCTTCTCTAAGTACTGGGCAGGCTTCGTAAAATGTCATGTATAAGCTTGCAAGCTCGTATAAGTAACCACATAGTACGTGCGGTGTTGCTTCGCTGATCATTAAATCAAGTACTTCTTCGAGCTGTAGTAGCTTAAGTGCAAGTGCTTTTTCTTGAGGCTCAACAATTGCAACGTCTGAATTTAATGTAGCAGCATCAACGCCTGACTTACGGAAAATACTGCGTACGCGTGTATAAGCATATTGTAAGTAAGGAGCGGTTGCGCCTTCAAAACTTAGCATGCTGTCCCAGTTAAAAATGTAATCACTGGTACGGTGCTTAGAAAGGTCGGCATATTTAACTGCGCCAATACCTACTTTACGGGCAATTTCGCTGCGATCGCTATCACTTAAATCAGACTCACGTTCAGCTAATTTTGCTGCTGCGCGGTTAATTGACTCTTCTAATAAATCAGCAAGTTTTACTGTGCCGCCAGTACGTGTTTTAAATGGTTTATTATCGGCGCCCATCATGGTGCCAAACGGGCAAAACTCGTAGCTTGTTTCGTCTCTTAATAAACCAGCTTTACGCGCTGTTAGCTCTACTTGGTTAAAGTGTAGATTTTGACGTGCATCTACAAAAATTAAGATGCGATCAGCACCTAATTTGTTTGAACGATAGTCACATGCTGCTAAGTCTGTTGTTGCATATAAAAAACCACCGCCAGATTTTTGTACGATAAACGCTGATGGCTCGCCATCTTTATTAGCTAGCTCATCTAAAAACACCACTTGCGCGCCTTGCGACTCTACGGCAATGTTTTTATCTTTAAGTAGGCTAATAATATCGTTAAGCTCTGCGTTGTATGCGCTTTCAGCCATAATATCGGCTTGAGTAAGCGTTACATTTAAACGCTTGTATACTTCTTCAGAGTGTTTAACTGAGGTGGCTATAAATAGTTTCCAAAGTTTTTCACAATGCGCATCGCCGCCTTGTAATTTAACAACGTAGTCACGTGCTTTATCTGCAAAGCCTTCTTCGTCGTCAAAGCGTTTTTTAGCATCGCGGTAAAAAGTTTCTAAATCAGCAAGCGCAACAGTATCTAAGTCAACGCCTTGGCTAATTTGATCTTCTAAATGCGCGATTAACATACCAAATTGCGTACCCCAATCACCCATGTGATTTTGACGTACAACCGTATCGCCTCTAAATTCAAGCGCACGTACAATTGAGTCACCAATAATAGTTGAACGTAAATGACCTACGTGCATTTCTTTAGCTAGGTTTGGTGATGAATAATCAACAACAACTTTTTGTGGCTTAGCGTGCTCGTTTACAGCTAGTTTTGCATCATTGTTAGCCGCTTTAACGCTTTGCGCTAAAAACTCAGGCTTTAAATGGATATTAATAAAACCAGGACCCGCAATTTCAGTCTTTTGTGCAATATCGCTTACATCAAGGTTATCAATAATTTTTTGTGCAAGCTCACGTGGATTGCTTTTCATTTTTTTAGCTGCGCCCATGGCTGCATTAATTTGGTAATCACCAAATTGTGGACGCGTGCTTTGCGTTACTGCCGGGTTTGTGTCTTCAGGTAAGCCTGCACCGACCATAGCTGCAATGGCTTTTTCAATTAAAATAGTACGAATATTCATATTTTTTTACCTTTATAAACCCGCCAAAGCAGGTTTTCTTTTAATTCTTGTAAATGAGCTCTAGTTTTCGCGTGTATGGCTAAACGTTACTTCTGGGTAACGCTCGACCGATAAGTTAAGGTTTACACGGCTCGGCGCAATGTAAGTTAAGTTATCACCGCCATCGAGTGCTAAATTGCTTTCGCATTTACGTTTAAATTCTTCAAACTTTTTAACGTCATCACTGCTTACCCAGCGTGCCGTATTCACGTTTACGCCTTCATAAATAGCATCAACGTTATATTCTGCTTTTAAACGCGCTACAACCACATCAAACTGAAGTACGCCTACCGCGCCTACTATTAAGTCGTTATTAATAAGTGGTCTAAATACCTGTACAGCACCTTCTTCAGAAAGCTGTACTAAACCTTTTAACAATTGCTTTTGCTTAAGCGGATCGCGAAGGCGAATACGACGAAATAGTTCAGGGGCGAAGTTAGGAATACCACTAAATTTAAGTTTTTCGCCTTGCGTGAACGTATCACCAATTTGAATTGTACCGTGGTTATGCAAGCCAATAATGTCGCCAGCGAAAGCATCTGCGGCACGTTCACGATCGCCCGCCATAAAGGTTACCGCATCAGAAATGCTCACTTGCTTGCCAATTCGCACGTGATTCATTTTCATGCCTTGGCTGTACTTACCCGATACAATACGCATAAATGCAATACGGTCACGGTGTTTAGGGTCCATGTTGGCCTGAATTTTAAATACAAACCCGGTAAAGTTTTCTTCAGTTGCAACAATTAGTCTATCTTCGGTTTCACGTGGTAATGGCGTTGGCGCCCACTTAGTTAAACCATCTAACACGTGATCAACACCAAAGTTACCAAGTGCGGTACCGTAATAAACTGGCGAAAGCTCACCGGCTAAAAACAGATCTAAATCAAATTCGTTGGACGCACCAATAACAAGCTCAAGCTCATCGCGTAACTGCGCAGCTAAGTCTTCACCAATGGCAATATCTAACTCTGGATTATCAAGGCCTTTAATTGTGCGAACATCTTGAATTTTATGACCTTGACCCGTTTTATATAAAACAGCTTCATCATTATGAATGTGATAAACACCTTTGAATTCTTTACCACAACCAATTGGCCAAGTAATGGGTGCACAGGCAATATTTAGCTCTGTTTCAACTTCGTCCAGCACTTCCATTGGGTCGCGAATATCACGGTCACATTTGTTCATAAACGTAACAATAGGTGTGGTACGCAGGCGTGTAACTTCCATTAGCTTACGGGTACGGTCTTCTACACCTTTAGCCGCATCAATAACCATTAAGCACGAATCTACTGCTGTTAATGTACGGTACGTATCTTCAGAGAAATCTTCGTGTCCTGGCGTATCAAGTAAATTAACAAGTGCGTCGTTATATGGAAATTGCATTACAGACGTAGTAACTGATATACCACGCTCTTTTTCCATTTCCATCCAGTCAGATTTAGCATGCTGGTTAGAGCCGCGACCTTTTACAGTACCAGCTCTTTGAATAGCTTGTCCGAATAACAATACTTTTTCGGTAATCGTTGTTTTACCAGCATCCGGGTGAGAGATGATAGCAAAGGTCCTTCGCTTGCTGATTTCATTGATAATAGTCTGGTCTGCCATTGATAAATTCTTTTAGTTTATATGCGGGGTTGAATGCATTTTAATAAGCGTCTGCGAGTAAACCCGTTATGTTGATCGTAATTAACTACTATTCTCGCTGATTTTCACGTTGCAAACAGCTGATAATAAAGCGTCAATAGTTGATTTTTTAATAATGGCAATTGTAACAGGAGTCGGTATAAAAGTGTGCTATCTACTTAAAAATATCTTAGCTTTAAAATAAATGTGTACAGCAAGCGATATTTAAACGACCTACAATTTGCTCGTAGATCGTTTAAATAAAAATGAGTAGTTACTTAACAACATCAATAGTAGGTACAACCGACATTCCAACACGTAGTTGACTAAGTAAAGGCTGCTTAGCATCTAAACTAATCTTTACCGGTAGGCGCTGCGCTATTTTAGTAAAGTTGCCTGTTGCATTATGCTCACCAATAGTGGAGTAACTTACACCACTTGCTGGACTTAGACTGTCAACGTGTCCTTTTAATGTCACGCCTGGCAATGCATCAACTTTAGTTATTGACTTTAAAAGATGTAAAACTATGTAAGTTTTTAAACACTGAATTAATATTATTCAGTGTAATTTGTTAAATTTATATAACTTAAACAGAAAAAAAGAGCTAAAGATCATGCAACTAATGATTGTAATTTAGCCACCAAGACCGCTATAAGCTTGTGTAATCAGGTCGTAACGCATATTATTGGCAGATTGCATGGAGGATAAGTCGTTTGGTCATGAAAACCAGTAAGTTAAGTATAAGATTATTATGGTATATAACACCTCTTGTTATTCTGCCACTGCTATTTTTAGGTGGCTTTACGCTCACCAATGTCACTAATTCAACACAAAAACAAGCTGATTTAATAATGAGCCGTTTTGTTGAGCAACAACAGCAAAAAATATTCAACTATATCGACTCTTTTCACTCTACTGCAAAACTACTTTCAAATTCGCCAGTACTTAGTGACTTTTTAGCAAACGATATTAGCGCCAACGGTAATTACACCCGAAAACTTGGCGCGCTTATGGATGTATTTGCCAGTTACAGCGAAGCTTATCCAGATATAATTAGCATTAATTTAGTTTCAGCAAGTGGGAAAAGTGATGCCTACTACTCTAATAACCTAACAACAGCGCCTAAAAGCTATCCATTTTTTAATCGAGTATTGCAAAGTAATTTAAGTACACAGCAATTTATGATTCAAAAGGACGATGGCACCACGAGCTTATATTTCATTCAACGAATTGACAGCGTTGATTACTACTTGAAACGTCCACAGCAGCTTGGTTTTATTGTAATACATATTGAGCCTTCAATACTCAACTCCAGTATTTTAGAAGCGCCATATAACAACACACTTAATTTAATGTTGACCAAAGACGGGAAAATTTTATTTAGCTCCGACTACAACATGCGCGGCCAATACATAAGCGAATATGAACTTAACCAAGTACATGATCTTGCCGATATAGGCATGCTTTCTACCATTGAACTCTCAAGCATAGATAAAATAGAGCGAATGATTTTTGCCGTACAAATGCCCGGTGGATATTATTACGTTTCAACCATTCCCAAAGGTGTGCTTTATCAATCTGGTAAAGCCATAAGCCTAATAACAGGCTTAATTGTTATTATTTCGATAATCACCCTGCCAATATTAATTTTTATAGTGGTACGTAATTTACTACTTAATCCAATTGAATTACTGGGTGCTGCAAGCCACCGTGTTGGTGATGGCGATTTGTCGGTGCACTTACCAGCTCATACAAATGACGAAGTGGGTGTTTTGTTTAACGACTTTAACCACATGGTTAATCAAATTAGACACTACCAGCAGCAGCTTGAAGAATATAAACACCACCTTGAAGATAAAGTAGAAAGTCGTACTAAAGCACTTGAAGCCATGAACAGCCAACTAGAGCTTGCAATTGGCCAAGCCGAGCAAGCTAATCAGCTTAAAAGTCGTTTTTTAGCTAATATGAGTCACGAAATACGAACGCCACTTACGGCTATTATGGGCTTTACAGAGCAATTACTCCACAACGACAAAGTAGCCAACGACAAACAACATCTAAGCACTATTTTACGTAATTCAAAACACTTACTAGAGTTAATAAATAATATACTCGACTTATCTAAAATTGAAGCTGAAAAGCTAGCTGTCGATTTGTCTGCGTTAAACGTAGTGCAGCTTGTGCATGACATTGAATCAATTATTCAACCACTGGCACAAGAAAAACAATTAACCCTTAATATTAATTACCAACTGCCGCTACCTCGCACCATTTATAGTGATGTGACCCGCTTAAAACAAATACTTATAAATATTGCAAATAACGCTGTTAAATTTACCGAAAATGGCAGTGTGTCTATTTGCGTGCATTATTTACAAGCAAGTCAAAAGCTAGAATTTGTAATTAAAGATACCGGCATTGGTATGTCTGAGCATCAAATAGAGCGTGTGTTTAAACCGTTTGAGCAAGCCGATGCCACAACCACACGTCGTTTTGGTGGTACAGGCCTTGGGTTGTGTATTTCTAAAAATTTAGCACTGTTACTTGGTGGCGATGTAACGCTTGAAAGTGAAGTTGGCGTTGGTAGCCGCTTTACAATTAGGGTGTCGTGTCAGTTATCTGATGATCAACCAATGCTTGAGTTTTTAACGCAAGAAAGCCAGTTAATACCAGAGAAAGACCCTCTCTTATCGTTTGCGACCAATAACTTTGAGGCTAATATTTTAGTCGCTGAGGATAACCCTGATAACCAACTATTAATTAAATTATTACTGCAAACTTGGGGCCTTGAACCCGATATTGCTAGTAATGGCGCACAAGCTGTAGAAATGGCACTCGTTAATGACTATCAGCTTATTATAATGGATATGCAAATGCCTGTAATGGGCGGATTAGAAGCGACTAAAATGCTTCGTCATGCAGCATACGATGGCCCCATTATTGCCCTTACTGCTAATGTAATGAACCACGATATAGGCACTTACCTAGAAGCTGGCTGCAACAAAGCACTCGCTAAACCCATTGATAAAGATGCTCTGGAAAATGTACTCGTAAGCTACCTACATCTTGAAAAGGATAATCAAAATAAGTGGGACAGCTTATTAAAAAGCGAAAAGTTTCAGCAAATTACTGATAACTATTTAGCCAACTTACCTACTTATTTAGAAGAAGTTAAAACTCTGCAACATTGTAATGACTGGGAAGCATTAAGAAGTATAGCGCACAGTATTAAAGGTAGTTCTGGGTGCTTTAATTTTGATGAAATTTATCACAGCGCTGCGGCACTTGAAGAAAATTTAAAAAGTAACAATAAAGTGCCAAGAGACGAGCTGGTAAATAAATTAATAGCAGCCATTGAGCAAGCAATTAGTGGCAAAGTAACCTAAAAGAAAACTTACAAAATAGTACAAGTTCGGTGCGTTAGTGCTCTATGCTTAAAACGCTAACCACCGACTTTAATTATGAAAAGTTTAAACCTAATGCCATGCCCATTAAAATAGCGTCTTCAAAGCCATTTTTGGCCGGATTATCACTTGGATAGTAGTTTTTACGCACTGACATCTCTGTAAAGCCAGCGTTCTCGTATAGCGCAATAGCCCGCGTATTAGATTCGCGTACTTCTAAAAAGAGGTTTTCAGCATTTTGCTGTTCACCATATTCAATAAACTGAGCTAACAACTGCCTTGCAATACCCTTACCCTGGTGGCTTGGTGTTACACAAATATCCATAAGCGTAAAATCAGGCCCTGCTTTTTCACCAATATAAAAACCAATCATGCTCACCTCATCAAATGCGGCAACATTAAAATAGCGCCCGCCTATACATGAACTCATTGTATTTAAAGTCCACGGATGGCTATGACATGCTGTTTCGATGGTCATTAATTGAGGTATTGCAGTTTCATCTACTGATTTAAAGTTTATCAAGGTGTTCACTCATTAAAGCCCATAAAGCACGCTTCTCAGAGGCGTTGAGCTGTGGGGTTGGCAATGTAAGCTGATTGTCGTTTAATTGCATCTCACTACCCTGTACAACGCTATTTATAATAATAGCCCCTGCACTGAGCTTAATGTCTGCAAATAGTTGCCCATTTATCGTTAAAGAACTAGCTGTCGTGCTTTGCGATAAAGTATCTGCTTGGTCATTTGTTTGAGAACAATAATGCTGATTGAGTTCAAGATTTTCTATATCAAAAATAGCTGCGTAACGTGGATGCATAACAACTCAGTAGATTAGACATTTGAACAATATAAGAAGTAATAAAAACGATGTAAAGAAGAAATGGCAGGGGCGGAGAGATTCGAACTCCCAACCATCGGTTTTGGAGACCGCTGTTCTACCAATTGGAACTACGCCCCTGCAATGACGACGAATTATAGAGAAGTTTCGCCAAAGGTAAAGAGAAAAATCACTCTTTTAGTTCAACTGCTTTTTAAATAAACAAAACGGCGAATTAGCATGCTAATTCGCCGTTTTTTAATCACTTAAAATTAGTTAATTAAAACTAAAATTAATTATTCCCATTCGATAGTTGCAGGTGGTTTACCTGAAATATCGTAAACAACACGAGAAATACCATCAATTTCGTTAATGATACGGTTTGAAACCACACCTAAAAACTCATATGGTAAATGTGACCAGCGTGCTGTCATAAAGTCGATTGTTTCTACACAACGAAGTGATACAACCCAATCGTACTTACGTGCATCGCCCATAACCCCTACCGATTTAACTGGTAAGAATACAGTAAACGCTTGGCTTACTTTATGGTAAAGCTCAGCTTTGTGTAGCTCTTCGATGAAAATCGCATCTGCGCGGCGTAGTAAATCACAGTACTCTTTTTTGATTTCGCCAAGTACACGTACACCTAAGCCTGGTCCAGGGAAAGGATGACGGTAAAGCATGTCGTACGGTAAACCAAGTTCTAGACCAATTTTACGCACTTCATCTTTGAATAATTCACGCAATGGCTCAACAAGGCCCATTTTCATGTCATCTGGTAATCCGCCCACATTGTGGTGAGATTTAATAACATGCGCTTTACCTGTGGCAGATGCCGCAGATTCAATAACGTCAGGATAAATTGTACCTTGCGCTAACCATTTCGCATTTTTAAGCTTTTTGGCTTGCTCATCAAATACATTAATAAACGTGTGACCAATGGCTTTACGTTTATCTTCTGGGTCTGATTTACCAGCTAAATCATTTAAAAACTGCTCTTCAGCTTCAACTTTAACAATGTTTAAGCCAAATTTATTACCAAACATGTCCATAACTTGCTGACCTTCGTTTAAACGAAGTAAACCATTGTCAACAAATACACATGTTAGCTTTGCGCCAATTGCACGGTGAATAAGCATAGCCACAACTGATGAATCAACACCACCAGATAGACCTAAAATAACTTCGTCATCACCTACAGTTTCTTTAATACGCTCAATAGCATCATCAATGATTTTTGCAGGAGTCCATAATTTTTCACAGCCACAAATATCAATAGCGAAACGCTCAAGCAAACGTAACCCTTGATGAGTATGCGTTACTTCTGGGTGAAATTGTACGCCGTAAAAACGCTTTTCTTCGTTAGACATTGCAGCATGTGGACAAGTAGATGTTTTAGCTGTTGTTGTAAAATCAGCTGGAATGTCCATTACTTTATCGCCATGACTCATCCATACGTCAAGTATGCCGTTGCCGCCATCAGTAATATGGTCTTCAATTGCATCAAATAATGCACAGCTGCCTACTTTTTCAACTTGTGCGTAGCCAAACTCTTTTTTATCAGAGCTGTGTACACTTCCACCAAGTTGAGCTGCCATTGTTTGCATACCGTAGCAAATACCTAGCACAGGCACGCCTGCATTAAATACATACTCAGGAGCGCGCGGGCTGTTTTCAAGTGTTGTTGATTCTGGACCACCAGAAAGAATAATACCTTGTGGGTTGAACTCGCGGATTTGCTCTTCAGTCACATCCCATGCCCAAAGTTCACAGTAAACACCAATTTCACGCACACGACGGGCGATTAATTGAGTGTATTGTGAACCAAAGTCTAAAATGAGAATTCGTGAATCGTGAATATCTTTGCTCATGGAGTATCTCGTAAAGTCTGATGCTAAATGCCGTTTGTTAATGTAAACGACTAAAAAGAGGGCTTGCAAAGCAAGCCCAGTATATTAAATTAATTACGCTGCTTAACCTAAGCGGTAATTTGGTGCTTCTTTAGTGATTTGCACATCATGAACATGCGACTCACCCATACCTGCTGAAGTAACACGTACAAATTGTGGTTTTGTATTTAGCTCTTCAATTGTTGCACAACCCGTTAAGCCCATAGCACTACGTAAGCCACCTACTTGCTGATGAATAATCGTTGCAATAGGACCTTTGTAAGCTACGCGACCTTCAATACCTTCAGGTACTAACTTGTCTGCTTCGTTTGATTTTTGGAAGTAACGATCTGATGAACCTTCTTTTTGATCCATCGCGCCCAATGAGCCCATACCACGGTAAGATTTGTAATAACGGCCTTGGTACAATTCAACTTCACCTGGTGCTTCTTCTGTACCAGCAAGAAGAGAACCCACCATTACACACGATGCACCAGCAACAAGTGCTTTAACAATATCACCAGAAAAACGAATGCCACCATCAGCAATAACAGGAATGTCGCGACCTTTTAAGCCTTCAACAGCATCTGAAATAGCGGTAATTTGTGGAACGCCACAACCGGTAACAATACGTGTAGTACAGATAGAACCAGGGCCGATACCTACTTTAACTGCATCCGCTCCGGCATCAGCTAGTGCAATCGCACCTTCAGCCGTTGCAATGTTACCTGCAATAATTTGTAAGTCTGGGTACTCTTTGCGAGTTTTAGTAACACGGTCAATAACGCCTTGAGAGTGACCATGCGATGTATCGATAAGTAAAACATCAATACCCGCTTCTACTAATGCAGCAATACGCTCATCAGTACCTGCGCCAACACTTACAGCAGCACCTACACGTAAACGACCTTGGTCATCTTTACATGCGTCAGGTTTGTCTTGGGCTTTTTGGTAATCTTTTACTGTGATCATGCCTTTGAGTTTAAATTCATCATCAACAACAAGGATTTTTTCAATGCGGTGTTCGTGCATTAAGCCTAAAATTTCTTCGCGTGCTGCGCCCTCTTTAACGGTAACAAGCTTTTCTTTTTTAGTCATAACGGTAGAAACAGGCTGTTCAAGCTTAGTTTCAAAACGCATATCACGACTGGTAACAATGCCTACAAGCACATTGTTGCTGTCGGTAACCGGAAAGCCTGAAAAACCTTTTTCGTGCGAAAGCTCAATTGCATCTGCAATTGTTAAATCGGCAGTAACCGTTACAGGGTATGAAACAATACCTGCTTCGTAGGTTTTAACTTTACGTACGTTTTTCGCTTGTTCTTCAATAGTCATGTTTTTATGAATAAAACCAAGACCACCTTCTTGCGCAAGGGCAATAGCTAAACGAGCTTCTGTAACAGTATCCATAGATGCTGAAATAAGCGGCAAGTTAAGTTTGATACCACGCGTTAAGCGAGTTGAAATATTTGCCGTGTGTGGCAAAACAGTAGAATGACCAGGTACTAAAAGTACGTCATCAAAGGTAAGAGCTTCTTTAGCGATTCTAAGCATTTTGGCAACTTCTCACATGTGGATCTAAGATAAGGAATTGCGGCCAAATTTTAACAGCGTTGTTGGCATGAGTAAATAATATTTCGCAAATATTTATGATAATATAGGGTCTATTAGCCTTTCAAGGTTAAATTTGCAGCAGTTTTTTAGGTATTTAGGCAAGGCAGAGCCTATGCAGTGTGGTTATTCCCTATAAATAGGCGATAACGTAGCATCAATTCCAAACAAGCGCTGCCCAAAGGGTTCAGCCTAGGGGCGATTAACTCTTTGTTACTCGGTTTTTACTTAGCCCACTAGGTTACAAACCTCGCGCCGCGATTAAATCGCCCCTAGTTTGAACGAATTTTAATCTACAAAGGTCAATAGACCCTTGCTTTATAAATAGTTTTAGGTTGTTTTTTATGTTTTCGAAGCCTTCGCAGGCGGTTTACACCGTTTCACGCCTTAATAGAGAAATTCGCACAATTCTTGAGCAAGGTTTTGCATCTTTAGTGCTCACGGGCGAAATTTCTAACTTTATTACCCCTGCATCTGGACATTGGTACTTTTCGTTAAAAGACGATAAAGCACAAATTAAAGCCGCTATGTGGCGTGGGAATAATCGCAACCAAAGCTATCGCCCTGCAAATGGCGCGCAAGTTACAGTAAAAGCGCGTGTATCACTTTATGAACCTCGCGGTGACTACCAGCTTATTGTTGAGCATATGGAACCGGCCGGCGAAGGTCAGCTAAAACAAGAATTCGATGCACTTAAAATGCGTTTGGCCGCCGAAGGATTATTTAGCTCTGCGTATAAAAAACCACTTCCGCAAAACATTAATCGTATTGGTGTTATTACCTCTGCAACCGGCGCTGCTATAAAAGATATTTTAACGGTACTTAAACGCCGTGCGCCGCAGCTAGAGGTAATCATTTACCCTGCTATGGTACAAGGCAAAGAAGCACACCTACATTTAATTAATCAAATTGAATTAGCTAATGCTCGTGATGAAGTTGACGTACTTATTTTAGGACGAGGCGGCGGATCACTTGAAGATTTATGGTGTTTTAATCACGAACAGCTCGCACGAGCTATTTTTGAAAGTGAATTACCGATAGTAAGTGCAGTAGGCCATGAAATAGATACAACCATTAGCGATTACGTTGCTGATGTTCGTGCAGCCACTCCATCAGCCGCAGCTGAGCTTGTAAGCCCAAATACGCAAGAGTTACACAACAAAGTAACACAATTAGTTAATCGTTTATCTAACGCGTTTAAGCACGGTATTGCCGATAAACGCGCATTAGCAACGCAGTTACAACACCGCCTTAATTTGTGTCATCCGCGTAATCAGCTTAGTCAAAAATCACAACGTTTGGATGAGCTAAGCATTGCGCTGCAACAAGCTATGCGTAATCGTTTATACCAACAAGAACGCACACTCAATAACTTAACGCCGCGTTTGATGCGCCAATCACCTGATAAAAAACTCGCTTCAGCAAGCCATCAACTCTCGCAATTACAAGCTAGGCTAAACCAAGCTATACAGAATCAGTTACAACAAGCGAATAATAGCTTAGCACTGCAAGCAAGCAGGTTAGACTCGGTAAGTCCGCTTAATGTTTTAGCGCGCGGTTATAGCATCACTAAAACACAGCAAGGAAAAGTAGTTAAATCTGTGGGGCAAATTAAAACAGGCGATGTTTTAGTTACAGAGTTAGTCGATGGCTCTATAGAATCACAAATTATTTAAAGCTCTGTACTTAGCAACATTTTAAGTTCGCTATCGCTCGATGTGGAGGTAGTGCTTTTAAATTGTTGCCAAAACTCTTGTTCCATCAACTTATCGTTTAGCTCTCGCCATTGAGCATTACCAAAAGTGTCGTTATCAGTGGGAGCGGCAAGTTCAAATTCACATACTGTTTTTTTACATTTTGCACTAACAACGTCAGGAATAATTGATAAATCAGCTGTTAATAAAAAATCTTGTAATGCCATTTCAGTACGATAAGCCCATTCTTCATCGCGCGTTTGATTTTCAAATTTATCACGTAAAATCTGCTCAAAATCTGAAGGGCCCCTCATTTTCTTTAAAACACTTTTGAGCGCCGCTTTCTGTTCGGCGAGTTGCTGCTTAAGCTGAGTTACTTGCTCTTCTAAAGGTAGATCATCAAGCATTTGGGTTTCTGAATTGGTTGTAGACGAGATTTCAGCGGGCTCTATACTAGCGACTTGCTCAGGTACTGCAGAGTCTGCATTACTCAATACCTCATTACTTTGTTGTTCAGTATGAAGCTTTTTCTGTTTCTCATAACTTGGCTGCGACTTAACAGATTCTGGATGACTTGAAGCTGCATTAAAGTAGCTCCAAGTTAAACCTACACCCGCAATAAACCCAATCCCTAGAGCCAATAAACTATTCTTGTTCATGTTAATTCCTTTTAAGTTTTATTATTTTTAGTTACTTATAACATTGCACTCGTGTGCGATTCGTTTTCAGGCTCAGGATTTGCTAAAAAGTTTTGGTTCATACTTTGCGCCGGACACTCACAATCCGGTCGACCAATAATTTTAGCGGGTACGCCAACAGCGGTTGTGTGTGGTGGAACATTGCTAAGTACAACTGAGCCCGCACCAATTCGTGCGCCCTCACCTACTTCAATATTACCCAGTACTTTAGCACCCGCGCCAATTAATACGCCTGCTCTAATTTTAGGATGACGATCGCCCTGCTCATTGCCTGTACCGCCAAGCGTTACAGATTGCAAAATTGATACGTTATCTTCAATTACCGCTGTTTCACCAATAACAATACCGGTTGCGTGGTCAAACATAATGCCTTTACCCACTTTACATGCTGGGTGAATATCGACCCCAAACACTTCAGAATTACGGCTTTGAATAAAGCGCGCTAGCTCTTTGCGATTTTGTTGCCACAAACAATTAGCCAAACGGTGCGCCTGAATAGCATGAAAACCTTTTAGATTTAATATAACCGTAAGATAGGTTTCTGATGCAGGGTCGCGGTCTTTTACCGCTTTAATATCCTCAGCAACAAAAGATAGCATACGGTCACATTTTACAAATGCTTGGTCAAACAGCTCTCGGATAGTGAATGCAGATACCACCGCATCAGCCAACTTATTAGCAACAATAAAGCTCAATGCCGAACCTAAACAATCATGATTTAAAACACATGAATAAACATGACTTGCTAATAATGGTTCACGTTTTACTACATCGTTAGCTTCGTCGCGAAGCTGTTGCCAAATTGCATGACGCATAATACTGCACTGCCTTAAGTTGATATAAAATAGCCTTTTCCCAAGTCTAACGGATTTAACCACTAAGGTGTTAATCCCTTAGTTATTTGTTCTGGTTATTAGGTATAACTGTTTATTAAGTTTCATTATTAAATAATAAAAATGCCTCGATGCTTATAGCACCGAGGCATTATTTTAACGCTTAAAAAACACTTAAATTATTGAAATACTTTATCGACTTTCATCACTTCAATATTTTTTGCAGGAATTGCTAATTTATAATCAGCAATCACTTTATCTTCAGCCACTAATTCGGCAGGTTTATCGGTGTTGTAAACCATTGGTGATGTTTGCTGCGATGCTAAACGTTTTTGCATATCAGCGCCGTCACCAGTAATAAATACATAGTGAACATTGTCTGTTTGTAAGTTTTCTTTAATAACGCGATTAACATCAGCAAGCGTTAGCGTTTTAAGTTTATTAGTTACGTAACTTACAAAGTTATCAGTGTTGTAAAATTCGCTATCAAGCGCGTAACCTAATTGGCGATTTTGACTTGCAACCATTTGCGGCACAAAGTTAATTAAAAAGTTACGCGTAGCTTCAAAATCACCTTCGCTCATACCATTTTTAATTAGCTTATCTAGCTCAAACAAGGCGGTACGTGTTGCAAAGTGCGCATCGTTATTAGAGCGAAGTGGGCGTAACCACACTTGAAATATTTGCTCTGAGCGCCCTAGGTTTGCATCTGGCTTGGTTTGAAACATACCACGTGGAAAGTATTCAATGTATGCGTAATCGCCATAGTTCATGCCGCGAGTTTCACGAATGCGCTCATATAAAAAGCTGTTAGAACTACGGTGCTCACCAAAGTACGAACGCACAAGCCAAAGGGCTGTCCAGTCTTCGCTACTTCTTATTGTATCAATAGGGAAACCAAACGATACCGCCGTCGATTGCGCTGACTTTTCTACAATAGTTGCATGATGACCTTTAAGCACTGGCGCATCAGGAATACTTAAACGGCTTTGCTCACCTTTTGGTAGCGTTGCAAAATCGCTCATCATTTTAGCTTTAAGGTTTGCAGGCACAGCCCCAATTAAGCCAACCGTGAGTTTAGATTGCGTAAGCTCGATGTTATAAAACGCTTTAACATCATCTAGCGTCAACGCTTCTAAATCCGAAATATCACCGTAGTTGTGACTTTCGTAAGGGTGATTTTTGTAAAGTGCACTGTATAGCACTTCTTTGCCTAGCTCTTCATCGTTAGATGCTTTTAAGCCTGATTTAATACCATCGATCATTTCTTTTTTAAGGCGTTTAAAGTCATCGTCTCTAAAGCCTGGGTTTAATAATTGATCGCTCACAAGTGAATACCACTGCGCTGCATTGTCTTTATGAATACGCCCTTGAAACGACAGCATTTCTTTATCTATTTGATAACCAAAGCTACCTGCAAGCGGATAAAGTGCTTTTTGAATATCTTTATAGCTTGTCGCCTCTGAGCCACCTTGTGCAAGCATTGCCGCAGTGAGCGCTGCAACACCTTTTTTGCCTTGAGGGTCGGCAGCCGCGCCGGTATTGAATAAAAAGTTAACATCGATTAATGGCGAGCTATTGGTTTTATCAAGTACTTTAAATGTAGGCTTCGCAGGTGCTTGTTCAAGCTTTGCAGTAAGCGCATTTAAATTAACTTCTTGCTCAAAACCTGGGGCTTTATCAAGTGCCGACATTGTTAATGTGGTACGTGCGTTATCAGTAAAGTATTTATTAGCAACGGCTTTAATATCTGCGCTGGTGATGTTATCTGCCGATTTATACAGCTGGTTTATAACCTCAGGATCGCGCTCAAAATGCATGTAGCTGGCAAGGGTTGATGCAATCGCTTGCGACGAATCTAAGCCATTAATAAAGCTGTATTTAAGATTCGATTTTAAATCACTTAGCTTTTGCTCATCAACAAGCTCAGTGCGTGCTTTTGCATAAGTTCGATTAATGGCATCGCGCGCAGTGGCTAAATCGCCTGCGTTTTCTACTTTAACAAATACGTGTAATAAACCCGGATCTTTAGTCTCTGGGTTATAGGTAAACATTTGGCTGGCAATTTGTTTGTCGACCACTAGCTCTTGATATAAATCTGAATTACTAGAAAAATAAAGCTGTGAGATTAAATCAAGCGCCGCTCTGTCTTTTTTAGCAGGCTCCCACGCAGCGCCTTTGTACGATACGAGTAACCAATGCCCTGGTAGCGCTTCATCTTGCTGGTGTAAATATTTTGGTGCTTGTTGAACAGGTTCTGCTTTAATGTCAGCAACATAGTTACCCTTTTTCCAGCTGCCCCAATGCTTTTTAACCATTGCCATTGTTGCTTGTGGGTCTACATCGCCCACGATGACAAGTGACACATACTCAGGCTTATAAAACTTAGCAAAAAATTCTTTACCATAGGCCATTTGATCAGGCATGGCTTCTATGTCTTTAAAAAAGCCCATAGTGGTGTGTTTATACGTGTGCTTATCAAACGCTTTTTCGCGTACAGCGCTTAATAATTTACGAATTGGGCTCGCGTTGTTTTTTAAGTACTCACCTTTTACTGTTTGCGCTTCTGTTCTAAATTGCTCTTCGGTGTAGGTTAAGTTTTGAAAAATATCAGCTTCAAGCTCAAGTACTTTATCAAGGTGCTGCTTTGAAAAGTTTAAATGGTAATTTGTGTAATCGTTTGTTGTATATGCGCGGTTATCAACACCTGAATTTTTTAATATGTCTGAGTACACATCTTCAGGGTATTTTTGTGAGCCTTTAAACATCATGTGTTCAAAAAAGTGAGCAAAGCCTGTTTTGCCCTCTTCAACTTCGTTACGCGATCCAACCGATACCGGAATTTGCAGCGACACTACATCAGGGTAATCGGTTTTAACAACCATGACACGTAAGCCGTTTTCTAGCTCTTCAATTAAGTAATCTTGTGAAAAAACACGGTCATCAGCTTTATTTACTTGTTCTTGTTGTGCTGTTGTCTGCGTGCTTTGGTTTTGTTGCATGGCGCAACCTGTTAACGCCAGCGATACCGCTAAGCTGGTTGCTAATAATTTAAATTTCATTGTTGTCCCTTTTTAAATTGAGCAAATTTGTTGTCAGATTTAACTCTTTAATTATGCCCCAAAGCCAATAAATATAAGAGCCCCAAGGGAATTTATTGTGTAAACAACTGTGTCAATTATAAATTATGGGAACAAGCACTATGAATAAACATCATGTTAATTGAAAAACTTTCATTAAATAAATCTATCTAGACGTCTAAATGGCTGCTATATTAAATCCATCAAAACAAACTTAGCTGGAATGAGGATTATGGCTTTATCACTAAAAGAGAAGATAGTGGACACCAATCAAGGTGTTTATCTTATTGGTACTACCCCGCCTAAAATTGGCACCGATAAAGCGCAATTAAAAACCATTGCAGAAAAGCTATTAGGTCGCTTACACGAAATTGAATACGACGGCGTGATAATTTACGACATTCAAGACGAAAGCAGCCGAACTAATCAAGACCGTCCATTTGCGTTTAAACAAACCGTTGATCCGCGTGAATACAGCCATTTACTTCGTAATTTATCTGCACAAGATGTAATTACTTATAAAAGTGTGGCGCAGCGTGGCGTAGGCGAATTTAAAGATTGGCTAAGTGAAACTAAAAACGACTACGATTTACAAAATGTTGTTTTAGTAGGTAGCCCATCATCGATAGGCGATATAAAGCTAAGCCTGCCAGATGCTTATAAAGCATTGGCTGAGCAATCAGATGATTTCTTTTTAGGTGGCGTTACGATTGCTGAACGCCATTCAAGTAAACGAAATGAGCACGAACGATTAATAGAAAAAACAGCACAAGGTTGTCAGTTTTTTATATCGCAAGCTGTTTACGATGCACAAGCGACTATAGAGCTAATTACTAGCTACGCACGTACATGTAAAGCGCAGGGTATTACACCACAACGTATTATATTAACGTTTACCCCGTGCGGCGGCGAAAAAACCTTAGAATTTATGCAATGGTTGGGTATCTCAGTGCCAGAGGCAACAAAATGGCGCATGCTTGATGCAGACAATACATTAAGCGAATCGGTCCGTATTTGCCGCGAAAACCTCGACTTAATACTTAAAAGCTGTGCGCATTTAGATGTACCGCTGGGCTTAAATATTGAAAGCTTAACAAACCGTAAAGAAGAAATTGATGCATCAATTAACTTATACCGTTTATTAAAAGCTATTATGGAATTAAACCTTGCTGAAAAGCTAATAGCTTAAAGGCTAGGTAAGAGCTAATTAACACCCTTCTTGGCAAGCCTCATGGCTTGCTTTTTTATGTCCGTACTTTGAAAAATAAATTAAGAAGTACAAGTAAAAATTTGCAGCTTAAGCTATTCATTGAAGCTATTTTTGGTTATTACTCTCAAGCCTTTTTAAGGCAAACCCCATAGAGGAGCACATAACACCAAAAATAATTCCCTCATCAGATATAAATCTAATGCTAGGAAGCGCTTCAAATAAGCTTATTATTGCTAATGAAAAAATAAAACCTATCGCAGAAAAAACCAGCCAAGTTTTTGTGGCATGAGTCATGACGAACTTCCTTTTATTATTGTGCTTTTTTAGCGAGCCTATACGCTTGTTTATTTTTATACATTGCGTGGTCTGCATCATTTAATAGCGCTTCAAAGGGCTGCTTTTGTTTATTAGTAAAACTATAACCAATACTGAGCGATAAATCGCAAACACCTTCTTTTAGTAAAGCATTTGTATACTCAGAGGATATTTTATCCATAATGTAGTTAATTTTGCTTTTATCACTTAATTGCATTACTGCAACAAACTCATCACCACCTAAACGCCCTACTATGTCGGCATCCCTTAAATGGTTTTTTAGCGTATCTGCCAATATAATTAAGGCTTTGTCACCCACTTCATGTCCAAAGGTGTCGTTTAATTTTTTAAAGTCGTTTATATCAATAAACAAGCAACATACGTCGAAGCCCAAACGCAGTGCTAAATTAAGCTTTTGCTGAGCTAGTAAGTTAAGTGCTCGGCGATTATAAATATCTGTTAATGAGTCTAACATGGCTATTTCGCGCATTTGTTCATAGCTGTAAACAAGCGCTAGGTCGTCTTCAATTAAATCGCGTAGTTGCTCTATGAGCTCAAAGTATTCATCGGTATAGCTAGTTATTTTAGTGTCTTTTAAGCATAGCGTGCCAAATACTTCACCTTCTGGCCAATGAATAGGTAAGCCTAGGTAGGATTCAACACCGTCCTCAACTACTTCTGGGAGGGTGTTCCATGCATCGTTATTGCTTGCATCATTAACATATAAAATATTATTAGTTTCAGCGACGTGCCGACAAAAAAGAGGAGTTTGAGGGGGAAGTATCGGGTTGGTTTCAAAGCTTGAGCCACCTTCGTTATTTCTAATAACAACGCGATAGCCTTTGCTTGTTGCCTGAACTATATAACCAGACGGGGCTGAAAAAAGCCCCGTGATAAGGTCCATTGTTTTTTGCCATTTATGCAAAGATATTTGGCCATCAACACCAGAGAATGCCCATTTATCAGTTTCAAACATTAACTTTACCTCGGCTATTTAATAGCTCCAGTATAGGCAAAAAAGTAAACTAAAAGCTATTATTTACGACGTCTACTTGGCTCTCTTTTACCTGTAATGCGTTTTTTATCGCGATCTTTTCGCGACTTGTTGGTGTTTTTACGATTATCTTTGGGCTTTTTATTTAAGTCAGGCTCGTAACCTTCTAACCACTGCGGCGTTAAACGCGTATCGAGTAATACTTCAATTTCTTCTAGCAGCCATTGCTCATCAAGACTTACCAATGACATAGCAAGCCCTTGTTCACCAGCGCGACCTGTACGGCCAATACGGTGCACATAATCCTCGGCAATGTACGGCAGTTCAAAATTAATTACGTATCTAAGTGTAGAAATATCTAAACCACGCGCAGCGACATCGGTTGCAACAAGTACGCGTGTAATACCTTCTTTAAAGTTTTGCAGTGCACGGTCACGTGCGCCTTGCGATTTATCGCCATGGATTGATTCGGTTTTTAACCCATCTTTACACATTTCTTTAGCAAGCTGATCGGCCATTTGTTTTGTGCGCGTAAAAATAAGCACTTGGCGCCAGTTTTTCATGCCAATCATATGCGATACAAGTTCGCGCTTACGGTCTTCATCTACAGCGTAAATAACTTGCTCTACTTCAACCGCAGCTGAGTTACGTTTATCAACTTCAATTAGCTCAGGGTTTTTAAGTAGTTTTTTACTGAGTTCAAACACGCTGTCATCAAACGTAGCTGAAAAGAGTAAAGTTTGGCGATCGCCCGGTATATGTCGCAATATACGTCTAATTTCATCAATAAAGCCCATATCAAGCATGCGGTCGGCTTCGTCAAACACTAAAGAGTCTACGCTTGAAAGTACCACACTGCCTTTAACTATATGATCAAGTAAACGCCCTGGTGTTGCCACTATAACTTGTGCTGTTTTAAGTGCTTTAATTTGAGGGCCAATACTTGCACCACCATAGGCTAAGGCACCATTGATATTAGTGCCTTGTGCGTACTTTTCAAAGCTGGCAAATACTTGCTGAGCAAGCTCTCGTGTTGGCGTTAAAATTACAACGCGGGCAAGGCCTTGCTCATCCTTTTTAGGGGTATTTAAAAGCTTATGTAATAGAGGTAAAACAAAGGCGGCGGTTTTACCCGTACCTGTTTGCGCGCTGCCCATTACATCACTTCCGGCTAAAATAGGCGGAATAGTTTTAATCTGAATTGCGGTTGGTTGAGTGTAATTATTTTGCTCAATCGCTGTTAATAATAACGGGTCGAGATTAAGTGATGAGAACGTAGTGGCAGACATAGGCTTAGCTTTAAAATAACAAAGAGCGTTATTGTACGCATATTACTGTACTGCGTAAATTAACCAGTCCAGAAAAGTATTTAATCGTGATTGCTCTCTTTCGCTTTAGCGCTAAAATAATAAAAAAGGCGCTAAATAACCGTTGTATTTAGCGCCTTTTATAATTTGCTGTAGCTTTAAGCTGGCTTTAGTGTCGCTTTACGTTCGTTGTAAAACGCTATTAAATCGTCAACTGTTGCTTGGCAGTATTCGCGAATACCCGAAACCACCATGTGCTTTTCACCACTACCCACTTTAACGCCGTTTTCTAACAGGTTAAAACGTAGTGTAATTTTTCCGCGCTTACCAGTGTACTCAAAGCTTGGCTCTGCAAATTCAAGTACTGGCGCTGTTATATCAAGGTTATCAAGATTAATAAGCATTGATTCGTAAATTACCATCGGACGAGCAGGGTTTATCATTACCTCTTGCTTGCCCATTAATGGGATAATTACATGCGGAAAGGTAGTACCAGAAAACTCAACATAATTTTTTATTAGACTATTAGTTAGTGCTGGGCATTGGCTGGTTTTACCGCTGCGCTTTACCTTTAAAATTACTTTTTCGCCATTGGTAACATCAAACTCATCGGCTCCCTCAGGGAAATGTAGTTTGGTGTTTTCATCAACCATACCGGCAAAAGTAAATTCCATTTGTTCACTAATACCGTAGCGGTCTAGTACCAATGAAAAAAGTAAGTCTCCTGGCGCGCAAAACTTTTTGGCATCTTTGTCATGAAGTGGATTGTAATCATCAGCAACGCATTTAGCGAAGCGACAACCCTGCTCACGAGAGATAGAAACATAATCAGCATGCTGCTGAAAAAAAGGACTTAACATAGTTTGTTCACTGCTTAAACTGCTTATAACCTATCTATATTACCAGAAAAAAAATATTGAGAGGTCGAATCTGTTAGATTAATGGCTAAATAAAACAGAGTAATAAAAAACAATGACCTTTTATTTATTAGCACTATCAATTATATGTGTTTTTCCGTACTGCAAAATATCAATAATGCGGCAACCCCTTTGGCACTACTTAATGGCTTTAAGTGTAGTAAGTGGGTATTTTCAAGGTTATATAAATTTGTATGCTCTGCTCAGCACTGGGCTTTACGTTGTTTTATACTACTGTGTGCTAAATGCAAAGCGGGCAATAATACGCGCTATTTTAGGTACTTTTTTTATAATTTCCTCACTGGTATTAGCACTTCATTGGGTGCCTGGTTTTAATAACCTCTCTATTGTTATAGATGAGCGTATTACAAGCGATGCGATTGCTTTTACCCTTTATGCTAATTTTGATAAAGCTATGGCTGGGTTATTCCTTTGTGCTTACTTTTATTCGAGTAAAAAAGCTTTAAAAGCAGACTCTAATAAAGCAGGCCCATTAAACGTTAAACAACCTATTTTTATAATTATTGCTACTGTTTTAGCTTCGCTCACTGCGGCTTTAACACTTGGACTTGTAAGCTTTAACCCAAAAGTGCCCGACTTTTGGTTAGCCTTTATTGCTATTAATCTTTTATTTACCTGTGTAACTGAGGAAGCTTTGTTTAGAGGGTTATTACAAACCAAACTTAGCCAAATAATCTCATCTACTCGCCTAGCGTTACTTGCCCCAATAATGACTGCTGCAGTGTTTGCTTTAGCACATTTTGCTGGAGGAATTAACTATGTATTGGTTTCATTTATTGCAGGCTTAGGATATAGCTATATTTTTTATAAAACGCTGCGTTTAGAATGGGCTATTATATGCCACTGGTTAGTGAACGTTTTTCACTTCTTTTTGTTTACTTACCCTATGCTCAGTAAAATCTAAATACATTTACAAATGCTAACAATTTACCCGTTAGCAAACATTGCCAGCGTTTGATTTTGTTAGTAATTTACTACTTTAAATAATAAATTAAAGGACTAATAAATATGCTACGTTTTATAGCGGCAATAACAGTGCTGGCCACAATAACCGGTTGTTCAGGAATGACCTATCATACAGACATAGACAACGGTGTTTTATCTCAAGAAATTGGCACCTACGTTAATAAAAGAGATTTACAGCAATTTTATAGCGACCAAGAAGCACACGAAAGTGGCGCAACACTTTTAGGCCGAATAGAAGGTGAAAGCTGTGATGGCGACGGTATGGGCAACAATAATGTAAGCTACAATCGCTCTAAATCAAACGCGATTGATTTACTTAAAGCTGATGCTATGCGCAGGGGCGGGAATGCTTTTACTATTAATTCTTGTAGTGAAACCTCTGTATCGTACTGCGACCTATCTGTTTTATGCACCGGACAGGCCTACGACTATTAATAAGTAAAAGTGCAAATTATATATTAAGCGCAAAGCTCAGTAGTACACGCTTTCCAGACTCGATTTTAGATACGCTGTGTTCGTACTTATCGGGTCTGAACAAATACACGCGATTAAATAAATTTATAATGCATTTTGAGCATTTAAATACCCCACCCGCTTTAGGTTTCTCTAATACAAAATTAAGCTTGTAATAGCGCCCTTGCTGCACAGGGTCAATATGGTTCATTACGCTATGATTGGTTGGGTAAGTAACAAGGTTTATCGAAAATGTGTTACTGCTAAAAATGGCTTTGTTTTTTACAGGTGCAATCATACTGCCTCCTATGAGTTTATATGCCGCATTGTAGCATTTAGTAAATTATGAATGCTTATACCAACCTGCATAAATCTTTGATCAATTTAACGAATTAAATTGCACTATAACGTCGTTAAAAATTTTTTATTTAGAACAACTAGATATAAAAATTTTTGCCTAGTTCTAGCGTAATTTTCTTA